>JAZLHQ010000230.1:0-5760 GCA_045616925.1 Eubacteriales bacterium
CGCCGGTATCAAAACGCGGTATCTCGTTTTTTCTCCGTTTTTCTCGCGTTTTCTCGCTTTTTCACGCACCCCAAAACCTTGTCGGGTTACTCCCACTCAATCGTTGCAACGGGCTTCGGAGAGAGGTCGTACAGGACGCGGTTGACGCCCTTGACTTCACCGAGAATACGGTTCACGATCTTATTGAGAAGCGCGTACGGGATCTCTTCAATGGACGCGGACGTCGCGTCGATCGAGTTCACGGCACGGATGACGACCGGCCACTCCCAGCTTCTTTTATTGTCGCGGATACCGGTCGAACGGTAATCGGGAACGACCGTGAAGTACTGCCAGACCTTGCCGGCAAGTCCCGCCTTCTCGAATTCCTCGCGCAGGATCGCGTCGGATTCGCGCAGCGCTTCGAGTCTGTCGCGCGTGATCGCGCCCGTGCAGCGAACGCCGAGTCCGGGACCCGGGAACGGCTGACGGTAAACCATATTGTCGGGCAGACCGAGCTGCTTGCCGACCATACGGACTTCGTCCTTGTAGAGGAACTTGACGGGCTCAACGAGCTCGAAATGCAGATCCTCGGGCAGACCGCCGACGTTGTGGTGCGCCTTGACGCCGTGGCTCTCGAGAATGTCGGGGTAGATCGTGCCCTGCGCGAGGAATTCGACGCCGTCGAGCTTCTTCGCTTCTTCGGCAAATACTTCGATGAATTCCTTGCCGATGATCTTGCGCTTCGTTTCGGGATCGTCAACGCCCGCGAGCTTGTCAAGGAATCTGTCGGTCGCGTCGACGTAGACGAGGTTCGCGTTCAGCTGATTTCTGAAGACCTCGACGACCTGCTCGGGTTCGCCCTTTCTCAAAAGGCCGTGGTTGACGTGGACGCAGGTGAGCTGCTTGCCGATCGCCTTGACGAGGAGCGCCGCGACGACGGAGGAGTCTACGCCGCCGGAGAGGGCGAGCAGGACTTTTCCGCTGCCGACCTGTGCGCGGATCTCTTTGATCTGTTCTTCGATGAACTTATCCGCAAGCGCGGGCGTATTGATGCGCGCAAGCGATGCGGGACGGATTTGCTCTTGTTCCATAATATTCCCTCCGGTAACTTTTCAGTTGTTGGTATAGTTGTCGAAATAGCCCTGTACGAGAACGACGGGCGTGCCTTTGTCGCCGGAGCCGCTGGTCAGGTCGCAGAGCGAGCCGATCAGGTCGGTCAGCTGTCTCGGAGTCGTGCCCTGAGAAGCCATATTGCCCTTGAGGTCGCCGCTCTTCGCGCGGATGGACGCGGAGATCGCTTCCTTGAGCGCCTTACCGGAAAGATCCTTGTAATCGTTGTCGGCAAGGTACTTGAGCTTCAGCTCGTTCGGCGTGCCGATGAGACCGTCGGTGAACGCGGGGGAGACGACGGGGTCAGCGAGCTCCCAGATCTTGCCCTTCGGATCCTTGAACGCGCCGTCGCCGTAGACCATGACCTCGACGTGCTTGCCGGTCGCCTTCAGCATCTTCTCCTGAATGGAGAGGACGAGGGGCTGGCAGTTTCTCGGGAACAGCTTGATCTTGTCCTCGGTCGACTTGTTGGAGCCGAGCAGACCGTACTTTTCGTTGCAGCCGCTGCCGTTGACGGAAGCGTTCATGATGTCGTCAAGACCGCAGACGACTTCCGCGCCGGCGTCTCTGAGGATTCTCTTGGTGCGCGCACGCGTATGGATGTCGCAGTTGATGATCTTCTTTGCGTAGGGAAGGATCGCCCTGGGCTGGTTGGCGAAGATCACTTCGACCTCGGCGCCGCATTCCTTGACGAGATTGCTGTAATATTCGACGTAGTCGACGCCGGTGAACTCGTGGCGGTTGACGCCGAACAGTTCACGGTATTTTTCAAGAGTGAGAACGTCGGAGTAGGGATTGACGCCGGCAGCGTCGAGCTTGTCAAGGCTGACGAGCTCGTTTCCGACTTCATCGGAAGGATAGCTGAGCATCAGAACGACCTTCTTCGCGCCCTTTGCGATGCCGCGCAGGCAGATCGCGAAGCGGTTTCTCGAAAGGATCGGGAAGATGACGCCGATGGTCTCGCCGCCGAGCTTGTTTTTGACGTCTTCTGCGATATCGTCGACGGAGCAGTAGTTGCCCTGTGCGCGCGCGACGATGGATTCCGTGATGGAGATGACGTCGCGGTCTCTGATCGCGAATCCTTCGGATTCGGCGGCTTCAATGACGCTTGCGGTGACGATTTCGGAGAGGTCGTCTCCCTCTCTGATGATCGGGCAGCGAATGCCTCTCGATACGGTACCGACTTTTCTTTCTTTGAGTTCCATAAATAGTACACTCTTTTCTGTAAAATAGATTGTGGGAAAGACCCTTTTTCACAACCAATATTATACCGCATTTTTCTTCATCTTTCAATAGTTTCGCAAAAAAAAATTCCGCGATTGCAAATTTTTTTGACTTTTTACAAAAACGAAGGTCTGAAAAGCCCCCGTTTTGACATATTTTACTCCGAATGAAACCGAAAGAGGAACGATGATGAAATACCGCGTGAAAAGTGCCGGCAAAGAGAGCGCGCGCCGCCTCTTTCTGAAGCTGAAAAACGATCTGCAATCAAGGCGTATCCCCGCTTTCGCCGTCGCATCGGCGATCCTCGCGGCAGCCCTGCTGATTTTCGGCGCGGCGGCGATTCTTCTGCACAAAGCGGGCGTAGAGGCGGCGGGTGTACGCCCCTCGGCCGTCGAAGGGCACGTCTCAAAAAGCGTCAGCGAGTGCGTATGCAGACTGCTCGCCGAGCGGGCAGACTGCAAAGAGATCGTCTACGGGCAGAACGGGGAGATCGCGCGCATCGCGCTCGACGAAAGGGCGGTGAACGCTCTCTCGGCAGACGTCGTCGGGACCGTTACGGATCGCCTGTCGGAGCCCTTTTCGATCGGGATCCCGATCGGAACGCTGACGGGCGCCGGGATTTTTTCGGGCAGGGGATTTCCGGTCGGCGTGCGCTGCACGCTCTATCCGTCCGTGCGCGCCGAGGTCGTCTCCGACCTATATTCCGCGGGCATCAACCAGACCGTCCATCGGGCGATCCTGCGCGTGACGGTCAATCTGACGAGCGTCTCTTTCGGCGAGAGCGAAAACGCCTCTTTTTCCTACGATTTTCTTATCGGTGAGACGCTGATCGTCGGCTCCGTGCCGCTTTCCGCATAAATTTCTGACAAAATTTGCGAAAAATGAGAAAATCGGTGAGAAAAATTCACTTTTCGATTGTATAATATACGAAACGTTTCAAAAACCGAAAGGAGGCCGCGTATGGATCACGACGCCGACAGTTACCGCCGTTTTCTCGAAGGAGACGATCGCGCGTTTGACGAGATCGTGGAATCCCTGTTTTTCAGGCTCGTGTACTTCGTGAACGGCTATCTGCACGATTATCACGCGGCAGAGGACGTCGCGCTTGACGCGATCTCGGATCTTTTCGTGAACAAAAAGCGCTACAATTTCAAGGTTTCCTTAAAAACATATCTCTTTATGCTCGGCAAGAGCCTCGCACTCAACTACTTAAAGCACAACGGAATCATCGAAAGCGTCCCGCTCCCGGAGGACGCATCGCCCGACGAGACAGAGCTTGAAGAATTGAACCTCGCAGACGAGCGCTCGCGCGCGATCAACGCGGCGCTCGATGAATTGCCGGACGATATGAAAGAGGCGATCCGCCTCGTCTATTTTGAAGAGATGCGCTGCGAGGAAGCTGCAAAAGTGATGAACAAATCGAAAAAGCAGGTCTACAACCTCGTATTCCGGGGTAAGGACAAGCTGAAAACGATCCTCGGAGAGGAGGGCAAAGAATACTTATGAAAGAAATTTCGGAATATAAAGAAGAAATACGCAAGCGCGTCGCGATCAAAGAAACGGTCAGAAGGACGGAAAACAGACGTTTTTTTACGCTTGCGGTCGTGATGAGCGTTATGATGACGCTTCTTGTCGGGACTGTCGTCGCGGCTGCGATCAGGGGACGCGCTCCCGACGACGGTAAAGAAGGAGCGGGAACCACGGGCATCCCGACGAAGGCTCTGACGAGACCGCAGGAAACGACCGTTTCACCCGATATGAAAACGATTTTCATCCGCGACGACGAACTCAACAGTTACACGAATATGCGCAACATCGTGAACGACTGCGATCTGATCGCCGTCGGGACGGTTCTGAACGTCGAAACGGTCGTGAACGAAAAGGAGGGGGATCTCTCCGAGCCGGGAAACGTGAACAGTTTCGTCACGATGAAGATCCTCAACTGCATTTCGGGCAAATGCGATTCCGACGAGATCGTCATCACGGAGAACGGCGGCGTACTGGAATCAAAGAAATTGAGCGTTACGATGGATACGAACAGAAACGCCGTTGCTTTCAATTCTTACGTCGTGTTTCTCAAAAAGGACGGCGAGAGCGGGAACTACGTCGAGGTATCGCCCGCACAGGGAAAAACGAATATACGCCTTGATGGAGATCTTTTTTCGGAAGGCGCGTGGAAAAACGTAGAGGGCGCTGAGGGCGTCAGAAACGTAAGCGATCTCAACGCTCTGATCCTTGAGATCAAAGAGGAGGAAAACGGATCATGAAAAAAGGTTTGATTTTTGCGGAAATCCTTCTGCTCGCGCTGTTCTCGGCGGTGCTTTTGTCCTGCGCCGTTCGGCGGGAAATACAAAACGAAAACGCCGCCGCAAGCGGCGATACGGCGGAAATCACATCGACCAAAAGGGTCACGACCGACAGACCGACGAGTCCGGAGGTCACGACCTCGGGCGTCATTACGGTGAGGGTCGTCACGAGCATCATCGAAACGCCCGACGGAACCGTGCCCGTCGTCGTTATGCAGGATCCCGTCACGACCGAACCGGTCACGACCGAACCGGTCATAACCGATATTTCTTTGCCCGACCCCGTGGACCCAAATCCTGGGTTCATCAGCTATTACGCCGTCGATAATTACGGAAAAACGGGAAGCAAGACGCACGTACAGGAATTTGCGGACGCGCTTTTGCAAAACGGCTATTATGCGCTCAACTCGGCTGCGGGCGAAACCGTTCCGAAATCTTATCTTACGTTTTCGATCCTCGACGTTATGAACGTGACGCCGAGAAGCGTTTCCGACGAAGTATCGGACATTGAACTCTTCAGCATTTACCATTACGGCAGTTTTCATTATCTGTTTTTGATGAAGCAGGGGACGATCTACCGGATGCCCGACCCGATTTTTCAGGTCTGTATGTGGGACTACGACGGCAACGGGACGAAGGATCTGGTCGTTTCGCACGTGATCGGCTCCGGCATGTGCCATTACTGTGTCGGCGTTTGCGATATGACTACGATGAAGATGATCCCGATCACCGCAAAGCTCTACGAACCCGAAGGAGAGTATCAGCTTGAGATGATCGACGGAACGCTCAGGATCGACGGCCGTCCGTATTCCTACGAAAACGGACATTTGAACCTGCCCGTCTTTTCAGCGGTTGACAACGGCTGGATTATTTCCTTCTTCTATGAAAGAAATCCCGCCTTCGGCGAAAAAATGATCCTGAAATAAAAAATGCGGCTCGCCGATCGGCGAGCTGCTTTTGCGTATTACGATTCTTTATAGCGGTTGATGAGGCAGCCCGCAAGAAGGATCCGGCGCTCTTCCTCCGAAAGAGATCCGAGGGAAAGCGTGACCGTCTTCAGAACGGGACTGTTTTCGGAGATCACGTAGCAGATCTGCTCGCTCTTGCCCGACTTGACCGTGCTGCGAACGTCCGGCAGGAA
>JAZLHQ010000231.1:0-5057 GCA_045616925.1 Eubacteriales bacterium
GGTCCGACCAGCAGATAGTTGTAGAAATCGCTGAAGTTTCTGCCGTTGAAGCCTTTTTTGAGGTAATCGACCGCTTTTTTCAGCGTTTCGCTGCGCAGATAGTATTCGTAGGAATGGTAGCCGTGCTTCCAGAGTTCGTCGACCTCCGGCGTCGTCAGGCCGAAAATATAGATATTCTCGGGGCCGACCGCGTCGGCGATCTCGACGTTCGCGCCGTCGAGCGTTCCGATCGTCAGAGCGCCGTTGATCATCAGCTTCATGCAGCCCGTGCCGGACGCTTCTTTGCCGGCGAGCGAGATCTGCTCGGAAATATCCGCCGAGGGGATCAGGATCTCCGCCATACTGACGCGGTAGTCCTCCGGGAAGACGACGCGCATTTTCTGACTGATGACTGGATCCTTTTCGATCTCCTGTCCGATGCTGTAAATCAGTTTGATGATGTTCTTGGCGAGATAGTAGCCGGGAGCCGCTTTGGCGCCGAAGATGAAGGTCTGCGGCACGATATCAAGGTCGGGATTCTCCTTGAGCGCGACGAACAGCGAAATGATGCGCAGCGTATTGAGCATCTCACGCTTGTATTCGTGCATACGCTTGACCTGCACGTCGAAGAGCGTGTTCGGGTCGATCGGCTTTGCGCCGCTCTTCGCGAGGTAGTTCGAGAAGCGGACCTTGTTTTCGTATTTGATCTTCTCAAGTTCATTCAGAACGGTCTTGTCGTCCTTATACTTGAGGAAATCCGCGAGTTTTTCGGGATTCTTGCGGTAATCGGGGCCGATCGTCTCGTCAAGGAGATTTGCGAGTCCGGGGTTCGAATAGCAGAGCCAGCGGCGGTGCGCGATGCCGTTCGTGACGTTCGTGAATTTATCGGGCGTGTACTCGTAAAATTCGCGGAAAACGGTCTTTTTGAGGATATCGGAGTGGAGCTTCGACACACCGTTCACGGTGTGCGAGCCGGCGACCGACAGATTCGCCATTTTGACCCTGTTGTGGGAAATGATGGACATGTGCGTGATGCGGTCCCAATCGCCGGGATACGCGCGCCAAAGATCCTCGCAGAATCTGCGGTTGATCTCCTCGATGATGCGGTGCAGGCGCGGGAGTCTGTACTTGAAGAGCGCCTCGTCCCACGTTTCGAGCGCCTCGGGCATGACCGTGTGGTTGGTATAGGAAACGGTGCGGGTCACGATGTCCCACGCATCCTCCCACGAATAGTTGTACTGGTCGATAAAGACGCGCATCAGTTCGGGCACGACGAGCGCCGGATGCGTATCGTTGATATGGATCGCGACCTGATCGGCAAAATTCGAGAGCGTGCCGAAGTTCTTGAGATGATCAGCGACGATCGACTGCAGGGACGCGCAGACGAGGAAATACTGCTGCGTGAGACGCAGAAGTCTGCCTTCGTCGTGGTTATCCGAGGGATAAAGCACTTTGGAGATGATCTCCGCGTGGTTGGTGGCTTCCATCGCGCGGATGTATTCACCCTGCGAGAAGAGGCTCATATTGAAATTCTGGGTCGTGCTGCACGCTTTCCAGAGGCGAAGCGAGTTTACGGCTTCCGAATCGGCGCCCGAGATCATCATATCGTACGCGACCGCGGTGACTTCCTCGTAGTTGGTGTGGATGATCTCCCATCTGCCGTTCACCCACTTCTCTTGGATATCGCCGCCGAGACGGACGGTACACGCCTTATCCGTTCTCGGAACGAGCCAGAGCTCGCCCGACGGGAACCATGCGTCCGGCTGCTCGATCTGCTCGCCGTCGATGATGCGCTGCTTGAAGAGGCCGTATTCGTAGAGGATCGAGAATCCCGTCGCGGAATAGTCGAGCGTCGTCAATGAGTCCATAAAGCACGCGGCGAGTCTGCCGAGACCGCCGTTGCCGAGTCCCGGATCCGCTTCGAGCGTGTAAAGGTCGTCGAGATCGAATCCGAAATCCGTGACGATCTCCTTCATTTTTTCCGCGATGCCGAGGTTCTTTAAGTTGTTTTTAAGCGAAGGTCCGATCAGAAACTCCATGCAGAGATAGTAGATCTTCTTTTCCTTTTGCTTGTTGACGTTGCTTTTGAAAGCGGTACGCTTCTGCGTCAGAAGATCCTTGACGGTCAGAAGGACCGCCTTGTACATCTGATCGCGGTCCGCTTCCTTCGGCGTCACGCCGTAGTAGCGGGAGAGTTTTTTGACGAGCGCATCGCGCAGTGCGCCTTTGGCGTACGCGGAGCGCTGGGCTGTGGGAGGGATCGGGGATGCTTTCTTTTCCGTTGTTTTGCCGTTGTTTTTGGTATCCATGAATGATTATCCGTGCCTTTCCTGATCGGAACTAAATTTTATTTTGGTATCAGCCGAGAAGCAGATCGTACATCGAAAGATAGCGCTCGGCGGACGCGTTCCACGAGAAGTCCGCTTTCATCGCGTTCTGACGCAGCTGTTTTCTCGATTTATCGTCCGTATAGATCGCGACCGCTCTTCTGACCGCGTCGAGCATATCGTGTGCGTTGTAGGTCTTGAAGGTAACGCCGTTTCCCTTGCCCGTCGTCGGGTTATAGGGGACGATCGTATCCTTGAGTCCGCCCGTTTCGCGCACGATCGGGATCGTCGCGTAGCGGGAGGCGATCATCTGCGAGAGTCCGCAGGGCTCGCTGCGCGAGGGCATCAGGAACAGATCCGCGCCCGCGTAGATCTCCTTCGAAAGCGGCTTGTTGAATTCGAGCAGGACGCGCACCTGGTCGGGATAGCGGTAAGCGAGATCCTTGAAGAAGATCTCGTATTCCGTCTCGCCCGTGCCGAGCAGGACGAACTGCGGTTTTTCGGGCAGGTTGAGCATTTCCTCGGCGACCGTGCGCACGAGGTCGAAGCCCTTGTGCGACGCAAGACGCGAGATCATCGCGATCACGGGCGTCTCCGGATAATCCGGCAGACCGAGTTTTTGGCGCAGCGCCGTTCTGCACGCCGCTTTGCCCTTTTCGAGCGTTCTCGTCGTATAGCGGGACGCGAGGGTGTTGTCCGTTCCCGGATTGTAATAGTCGTAGTCGATGCCGTTGACGATCCCGCAGGTCTTTTCGCCGTAATCGGAGATGAGCTTGTCAAGTCCGAAGGAATAATACGGCATTTTGATCTCCTCGGCGTAGCTTTCGGAGACGGTCGTCAGACGGTCGCAGCACTTGATCGCGCCCTTCATCAGATTGATATTGCCGTTGAATTCGACCGTCGACCAGTCGAATCCTTCGAGATCGAAGATATCCGAGAGGATATCCCCGCTGTAAACGCCCTGATACTCGATATTGTGGATCGTGAAGACGCTCTTGCAGGCGTAATGTCTGTATTTGCGCTTGAGGTAGATGACGCAGAGCGCCGTCTGCCAGTCGTTGCAGTGCAGGATATCGGGGATGAAATCGACGCGCGGCATCATTTCCATGACCGCTTTGCAGAAGAACGCGTAGCGTTCCGCGTCGTCGTATTCGCCGTAGAGGCGCGCGCGCTTGAAGTAGTATTCGTTGTCGATGAAATAGTAAGTGACGCCGTTATACTCCAGCGTGTAAATGCCGCAGTACTGCGCTCTCCACGAGAGATTGACGGTAAAACTGCCGAGGAAACGCATTTTTTCGCGGAATTCGGAAGAAACTCGCAGGTGAAGCGGCATTACGACGCGCACGTCCGCGTCGGCGTCCGCCTTCGCGAGCGCCGCCGGCAGAGAGCCGAGCACGTCGCCGAGTCCGCCGGTCGCCGCGAAAGGAAGCGCTTCCGAGCCGACGATCAGTATTTTTTTCATAATTTGATCCTTTCCTTACTGAAAAGAGGTGAAAATCAGATGGTTTTTTCTTTTTCGACGAAGAGCGGCATCGTCTGATGGCCGGACAGATGCACGCCCGTGCGGATCGTGACGTTCTTGTCGCCGATCACGCAGTTGACGCTCGCGTTCTCGCAGATGAGGTCGTCCTGGAACAAAATCGAGTTCGTGACGACGGCGCCTTTGGAAACGTGTACGCCTCTGAACAGGATCGAATTCTCGACCTTGCCTTCGATCACGCAGCCGTCCGCGATCATCGAGTTCTTCACTTCGCAGCCTTCGATATACTTCGTCGGTGCGCTGTTGCGGACCTTCGTCAGGATCGGACGGTTGGGGACTTTGAAGAGATCGTCGCGGATCTCGCGATTAAGCAGACCCATATTGCAGGAGAAATACTGCTCCATCGAGGTGATATTCGCGTAAAATCCGTCGAAACGGTAGACCTTGAGTTCGCCGACCGGCGCGATCCCCGGAAGAACGTCGCGGTGGAAGCTGACGAGGTTTTTCGCCTGCGCGTCCTTGAGAATTTGCAGAAGGTAAGTTCTCGTCGCGACCCAGATATTGATGAGCACGTCCTGCTCTTCGTCGGACGCTTTGCTGTGCTTGTGCATTTCAACGAGCGTGTCGCCGTCCGTTTTGACCGTCGTGAGCGTATCGGCGTCTTTGTCGGAGACCGCCATCCGTTTGACGGCGAAGGTGATGCCCGCGCCGCTCTCGACGTGCTTTTTCAGCATATCCTCGACGTCTATGTTGCAGATACTGTCGCAGTCGGAGAAGACGAGGTAATCGTCCGTGCATTTTTCGATCACGCCGATGACGGACAGAAGCGCCTCAAGGCGCGTTTCGTAGACCTTTGCCGCGGCGCCGCCCTCGAAGGCGGTGACGAACGGCGGCAGGATCTTGAGTCCGCCGGATCTTCTCGCGAGGTCCCAGTCCTTGCCGGAGCCGACGTGATCCATCAGAGAGTGATAATTGTAGTGGGTAATGACGTTGACGTCCGTGATGCCCGCGTTGACCATATTGGAAAGCGCGAAATCGACGAGACGGTAGCGGCAGCCGAACGGTACGGACGCCATCGTGCGTCTCGCCGTCAGAGCCGAGATATTCTTATCGTGCAGATTGGAGAAAATAAAACCCGTTGCAGACATTCAGTTCGCCTTCCCTTCCGTGATTTTTGCAAGCTCGGCCGCGTTGACCATCGCGCCGGAGCCGATCTTCGTGCCCTCGGGCAGTTTGAGATCGCAGCCGACGACGGCTATCTTGCCGCCCTC
>JAZLHQ010000232.1:0-3281 GCA_045616925.1 Eubacteriales bacterium
CGCGCAACGCAGACCAAGAGATCTCCGGGATCTTCGATGAAACCTCTTTCCGCGTACAGTCTTGCGCTTGAAACGGGGCTCATCACGTACGGCTCCGTACTCGACGACACTCCCTATAACTTCGGAACCGTCGTCACGAGAACGAACGGTACGCACGCGTGCACGATGCCGAACGGCTGGCCGCAGAACTCCAACCGCGCGTACGCGGGCAGAATGCCCGTCGACCAGGCGCTCTACCTTTCCAAGAACACGATCGCGGTCAAACTCGTCGCACAGCTCGGCGTCAACCGCGTGTTCGAGCATCTTACCGAAAAACTGCACTTTACGACTCTCGTCGCGACGGGCGGTCATTCGGATAAACAGCTGTCGTCTTTGGCTCTCGGCGGTATGACGTACGGCGTCACGCTCCGCGAACTGACGACCGCATATTCGATTTTCCCGACGGGCGGCGTTTATACAGCTTCGAGAACGATCGTGAAGATCCTCGACAGCTCGGGCGAAGTCATCGTTGACAACGAGCCGAAGCGCGAGATCGTTCTGAAAGAGGGAGTTGCGCAGTCGATGGTGCGCCTGATGCGCAACGTCATCGAAGTCAACGGCGCAACTGCTTATAAGGCAACGGGAAATATCCGCAAGCTCGTGCAGGTCGCGGGCAAGACGGGAACGACGGATGATAACAACGATAAATGGTTTATCGGATATTCTCCGTACTACCTCGCGGGTATATGGGTCGGTTACGACGAGCCCGCAAACCTCTTCAGCACCTCCTTGCAGACGTCTATGTGGGATCACGTGATGTGTGAGATCCACGAGGCAAAGGGATACACCAAAGCAAACCTCGGCGACAAGATCAAGACGTTTGACAACGATCTGCTCATCGAAGCGACCTACTGCCGCGATTCCGGCAAACTTCTGACGGATTGCTGCGAAAACGATCTGCGTATCGTCTACGACAAATCGAGCAATACGCGGTCTCTGACGGGTTATTTCACGAAGGATACGCTTCCGACGGAGCCGTGCGACGTCCACGTCTGGGTCGACTGGTGTACCGAAGGCAAGGGCGTTGCCTGCCAGAAGTGCATCGACGCGAAGACGACGATCAAAGTCGGTATGCTGAACGTCGAGCGTAAATTCCCCGTGTCGGTCTACGTCACGGACGCGCAGTACACGTGGAGGGAAGTCCCCGAGGGCGTGCCGATCTACGCAAGTCAGAAATCGTATTTCTACAAGAATATTCTTCCGACCGGGTATTACGCCGGCATCTCGGATATCAGCTCAAAGAGCTTCACCCATAACCGCATCTGTCCCGTGCATTACAGCAGCACGTCGAAGTGACGGATCGGTAACAGATCACCCCGAAATGCGTTTCGGGGTGATTTTTTGCCGTAAAAAGTGAAAATATCGAATAAACTCTTGAAAAAATCGGCGTTATCGTGTATAATGAACTTAACTTGACGGGGAGGACGGGAAAATGATCAAAAAAATCGGTCTGACGGGCGGATCCGGAGCCGGAAAAGGCTTCGTCTGCGAATCGTTTTCAGCCCTCGGCATTCCTTCGGTCGATACGGACGCGCTCGTACATACGCTCTACGAAAAATCCGACGAATGCCTTGACGAAATTCGCGGCGAATTCGGCGACGGCGTATTTGAAAACGGAAAACTCTCCCGCAAGAAGCTCGGAGCGGTCGTATTTGCCGACGGAAAGCGGCTCGATGCGCTTAACGGGATCGTCCACAAGTACGTCAAAGAGGAATGTGAAAGAATAGCGTCCGATCTCGAAAAAGAGGGAAAGCGCGCGGTCGTCTTCGACGCCCCGCAGCTATATGAGGCGGGAATGGATCAGACGGTCGATTTTGTGATCGCGGTGATCGCCTCACAGAAGGTGCGTATTGAACGCATCCGCCGCCGCGACGGGATCACCGTGAAAGCGGCGCTTGCCCGCATCAGAAGCCAGCACGACGCGAAATTCTTCAGAGATAACGCCGATTACGTCATCAAAAACAACGCGTCGACTCAGGACGAGATCAAAAAACAGCTTGAAACGATCCTCGGGAAAGAGGGCGTATGAGAAAAATAGGTATTCTGATCGCGGTTTTGTGCGCGGTCATTCTGACCATCTGCGTCGTCTTCCTGGCGATCCGGCTCCAGAATCACCTCGACAACCGCAGTTATGAAAAGAACGTCCAAACGGACGTGACGGTGAAATCGCCCGAGCCGACGTCACCCGACGCTTCTCTTGCCGTCCGGATCAAGACGTGCGCAGACGAGTTCGGCGTGCCCGAGGCGCTCGTTTACGCCGTGATCGAATGTGAGAGCAATTTTAACGAAAAAGCGGTTTCGAAGGCCGGCGCGATCGGGCTCATGCAGCTCACGAAGGAGACTTTTTCCGATATCCGCCGCTGGATGAAGGAAGATTTCAAGGACGAAGAGATCTATGATCCGTACGTCAATCTGCGCGCGGGAACCTACTATCTCTCCTATCTCTACAAGAAATTCGGCGACTGGGAACTCGTGATGGCGGCGTATAACGCGGGTCCGGGCGCCGTTCAGAAATGGCTCAAGGACGAGCGCTACGCAAAAGACGGAAAACTTTACGATATTCCGTACGCGGAGACGAGGAACTACGTCAAGAAAGTCTCGACCGCGTGGGAAAAATATAAGATCGCACTGAAATAAGGAGAATGGATATGGCAGAAGAAAGAAAAAATATGTACAAAAGTCAGAACGCTTATCTTGTGATGAGCGACGAGGAAAAAGAAGCCTGCGGCGCTTTCGCCAAGGACTATATGGCATTCCTCGATTCTTCCAAAACCGAGCGTGAGGCGGTCGATACCGCGATCGCACTTGCCGAAAAAGAGGGATTCGTCGAATACCGCTTCGGCGACAAGACCGAGGTCGGCGGAAAATATTACCTCAACAACCGCGGGAAATCCATTATTTTGTTCGTCATCGGCACGGAGCCGCTTGAGAACGGCGTGCGCATCGCGGCCGCTCATATCGACTCGCCGCGTATCGACCTCAAGCAGCACCCGCTTTACGAGGACAGCGAACTTGCATTTTTCAAAACGCACTACTACGGCGGCATCCGCAAGTACCAGTGGGTCACGATCCCGCTTGCTCTTCACGGCGTCGTCGTGAAAGCGGACGGAGAGAGCGTCAATATCACGGTCGGGGAAGACGACGACGATCCGATCTTCTATATCGACGATCTCCTCCCGCACCTCGCGAAGGATCAGAACTCGAAGCCTCTGGGCGAGGGAATCCCCGGCGAGAAACTGAAC
>JAZLHQ010000233.1:0-2031 GCA_045616925.1 Eubacteriales bacterium
GGGCGCCGCATTCTGCGCCTCCGTCATCTCCGAATACCAGTATCTACCCATCGATATGGCGACGTACTACGACGCGCGTCCCGGCGCCATGAACGGACTTTTCGACTACTATACGGCGAAGCCGCGTCCCGTTTACGCGCCGTATTTCCGTTTTGCCGATCTCTGCGACCTCGGTACGAGCGTTAAAATCAGAACGGAATCGGAGGGCGAGACCCTGCACGCGGTCGCCGCGAAGGGTGACAAATCCTCACACGTTATGCTCACGCATTACGACGAGAACGACGAAGCGCCTTCCTCCGAAGTATTGCTCTGTCTGCGCAATATTCCGAAGGACAAATACGTTCGCGTTGATTGCTACCGGCTCAACACCGAAAACGAGAAAATACCGTTCAGAACGGAGTATCTGACGGCGAAAAACGCTGATATCTACCTGCATTTAGGACTTTTTGAGATCGACTACGTGACCCTTACCCCCGTCGAACGGGTGGAATAAGCAGAATAAATATTTATCGGAGGAAAATATGAAAAAACTCATCGCGTTTTTACTGGCGGCTGTCTTTTGTCTGTCATTTTTCTCCTGCGCGAAGAAACAGTCCGAGCAGAAGGGCGACAAGCCCGAGGACGAATCCGTTTATATCGACCATCTGCCCGAGCTTGATTTCGGCGGGCAAAAGCTGACCTTCGCGCATTCCGAAGGCACGAACGGCACGTTCACCTCGCGCTCCGTCAAGGTTGACGAGCAGACCGGCGATATGGTGGACGATAAGCTTTACGAAAAGACGCAGTCCGTCGAGAATCGGCTCAATATCGAGATCGAGGACGTCTTATTCAGCGAGTCCAGCAAGGAGTTTCATTCGGCGATCGTGCCTTATCTCGAGGCGCAGGATTCGAGCTACGATATCATCGTCGGCTTCCAGTATTTTGATCTGCCGCTCGCGACCGAGGGTTACATTCTTGATTACAATACGATTCCCGCAGAGCAGAACCACGTGGATCTGACGGCGCCCTACTGGGCAAAGGATTACATTGATTCGCTCTCCTACAACGGCAAGACCTTCTGGCTGACGGGCGATATCGCCCTGCGCTACATCGCGGGCGTCTACTCCGTCTTCGTCAACGCGAGACTTTACGATCAGTACTTGAAAGAGACCTACGGCAGCATCTACGACGTCGTCAGAAACGGCGAATGGACGCTCGACAAGCTCCACGAAATGGCAAAACGCGCGTCGAGCGAGGACGCAACCGGCAAACTGACCAAGAAGAGCGAGGTCATCGGCTTCTATAAGGAAGGCGGCAACTCCTCGACGACGACCGCGTTCGCGGCGTCCGCGGGACTTGAATGGTCGATCCGTCAGCAGGACGGCTTGGTCGAATTCCTCTTCAATCAGAACTACGATAAGCTCGTCAACGTCATTTCGAAGATGTATTCGGTCTTCTCCGACGAGAGCGCCGCTTACGTGAACGAATACGACTACGACGACGTCGAGTCGATGAAGCAGTTCCAGTCCGGCAACGTCGTGTTCGTCGGCGCGAAGCTTTTCACGGCGGAGCTTTATCTGCGTGAAATGACGGACGATTTCTGCATCATCCCGATGCCGAAATACGACGAAGCTTCCGAATACAGAACGCTTACACACGACGGATGCTCCGTCTTCGGCATCTCGTGGGCTTCCGAAAACGTCGAAGCTTGCACGGCGGCGCTCGAGTTGATGGCAGCGGAATCGCTTCGTCTCGTCACTCCCGCCTACTACGACAGCGCACTCAAATATAAATATACCCGCGACGACGATTCCGCCGAAATGATCGACATCATCCGTGATTCCGTCTACGTAGATTTCGCGCTCGCGTGGGACAGATTGATCACGGATAACTGGATCAAGAACGCGATCAACGCAAATCCGAGAAGCAACATCAAAAAACGCGAGTCGATCTGGATCGACAATTTCAACGCGCTTCTGAAATCGTTCAAATAATGAAATACAAAAATTCGGCAGAAAATTCGTTCTCTGCCGAATTTTTTGTTTGATTTCC
>JAZLHQ010000234.1:0-2975 GCA_045616925.1 Eubacteriales bacterium
CAACTCCGGCAACTCCGGCGGCGGACTTTTCGACATCAACGGCTCGCTGATCGGCATCGTCAACGCGAAATCGACGGGCATCTCCGTTGAAGGCATCGGATTCGCGATCCCGATCGACACCGCGTACACGATCGCCGAAGAGCTTATCGAACACGGCTACGTCACGGGCAGACCCGGACTCAATATCCAGATCGTGAACGTCACGCAGAGCAACTACCAGTCCGTTCTCGAAAAATATCCGCAGCTCGAGCCTTACGTCATCAAATCGAAATCGCGCGGATATTTCGCTTACAACTACGAGATCAACACCGGCGTATTCATTCTGGACGCGTCCGGCACGGTCTATCCCGAAGGCGCGACGGAAAAGCTCCAGCTCGGCGATATCATCAAGCAGGTCGAAACGAAAGACGGAAAGATCACGGAGATCCTCGTTTCCACCGATCTTTCTTCCCTCATTCAGACCCTTTCGATCGGCGATACCCTTACGATGACGATCTACCGCGGCGGCAGATATATCACGGTCGTTGCCGTTCTCTCGGAAAAAACAGCTTAAAATCACAGAGGACCGCGCGTTCACGCGGTCCTCTTTTCCAAAAGGTGGGTTAAAAAATGTTTCATATTCTCATCGCGGACGACGAAAGCAAGATCCGCGAACTGATCCGCAAATACGCCGAATTCGACGGTCACGAAGTCACCGAGGCGTCGGACGGAATGGAAGCGGTCTCGCTTTGCAGAAATCAAAAATTCGACGTCATCATCCTCGACGTGATGATGCCGCATCTCGACGGAATGTCCGCCTGCCGCGAGATCCGCAAGATCTCGGACGCGCCGATCATCCTTCTGACCGCGCGCTCCGAAGAGTACGACAAGATCGGCGGTTTTCAGGCGGGCGCGGACGACTACGTCGTCAAGCCCTTCTCACCGAAGGTACTGATGCTCAGGATCGAAGCGATCATGAAGCGCGTCAACGCGCAGAAGCCCGCCGCCCCCCGGCACGAATGCTTCGTCATCGACGGTCTTTCCGTGGATCTCACGGCGCGCATCGTCAAGATCGACGAAAAAACCGTCGATCTCTCTCCGAAGGAGTACGATCTTCTCTTCTACATGATCCGCAACAAAGGGATCGCGCTTTCGCGCGACAAGCTCTTATCGGAGGTCTGGGGATACGATTTCTTCGGCGACGACCGCACGCTCGACACGCACGTCAAGCTTCTGCGCCACGCGCTCGGCGATTACGGCAAACTGATCACGACCTTGAGAGGAGTTGGATACCGTTTTGAAAACAAGTAAAAAATCGAGAAAACTGCCGGGCATCAGAGGGCGCATCCTCGTTGCCTTCCTTCTCTTCTCCGCGGCGGCGATCCTGATCCTTGCGCTCTGCCAGACCGTGTTTTTCAAGTCCTTCTACCGCCGCATCTGCGTCAACAATCTGGAAAAATCCTCCGGTGAGATCATCGAAGCGGTCGTCAAGGACGCGCGCGAAGGCAGCGTGATGCTCACCGGCGCCAAAGCGAAATCCGCCGAACTGTCCGACAAATATTCGTTCTGCGCTTTCCTTTACCACCACGATTCGGGCGCGGATTATCCCGCCTGTTCCTTCGATCTGACCGAACGCAAGATCGCGGGCTGCTCGATCACCGATTTCACGCTGACGAATTTCAAAATGCTCGACGAGGTCGCCGAAGAGAAGAACTGCGGCGTCTTCACGATCATTTTTGACGAAGAAAAAGGCATTTTCCGCTGCCTTCCTTACTCCGACAGCACGCCGGACGGCACGCACAGCGTCGTATTTTTAAGGAGCTTCACGATTGGAAGCGAGCGCTACACGATC
This sequence comes from Eubacteriales bacterium, assembly GCA_045616925.1. Lineage (GTDB taxonomy): Bacteria > Bacillota > Clostridia > Oscillospirales > CAG-272 > JAZLHQ01. The sequence continues at coordinate 1,832 of JAZLHQ010000234.1, forward strand.
TATCTGAACTCGGTCATGACGCCCGTCGGCACGACCGTAACGGCGCTCGGACTGATGCTCGGCGCGCTTTCCGTTCTCCTTCTGATCGCGGCGACCCTTCTCGCTCTCTACCTTTCCAAGAAGATCGCGGATCCGATCTGCAAAACGGCAGAAGCCGCCGGAACGCTTTCAAACGGCGCTTTCGACGCCGATTTTTCCGCCTGCGCGGGCAAGCGTCCGTACCGCGAGATAAAAGAGTTGACCGAAACGCTCGACAAAGCAGAGGCGGAGCTCGGCAAAACCGAGACCCTGCGGCGCGAATTGATCGCGAACGTCTCGCACGATCTGCGCACGCCTCTGACGCTGATCTCCGGATACAGCGAAATGATGCGCGACTTCCCCGACGAAGTCAATTCCGAAAATCTTCAGACGATCGTCGACGAATGCGGGCGTCTTTCCTCTCTCGTCGAGGATATGCTCGAGATCTCGAAGCTGCAGTCCGGCACGCTGACGCTCGACAAAGAGTCCTTTGATCCGGGCGTTGAGATCGAAGCGGGCGTCGGGAACTACAACCGTCTTCTGTCGCACGAGGGTTACAAGATCCATTTCGAAAGAGATCCCGGCGAAAGTGCCGAAATCGTTGCCGACAAGCGTCTCGTCATGCAGGCGTTCTACAATCTTCTCAACAACGCTCTGACCTACACGGGCTCCGATCACGCCGTTTTTGTCAGCGAAATCGTAAAGGAGAACGCCGTGAGAGTCGAGGTGCGCGATACGGGCGCGGGGATCCCGAAAGAGGATCTTCCCACGATCTGGGAGCGCTACTACAAGGTCGACAGCGAGCACAAGCGTTCCGCACGCGGGACGGGGCTCGGTCTTTCGATCGTCAGAAACGTCGTCGATCTGCACGGCGGCAAATACGGCGTGCGCTCGAAACTCGGTGCCGGCTCGACCTTCTGGTTTGAAATTCCGAAAGAGAGATAAATTTTCGGCGGGAGCCTTCCGATTGCCTCCCCGTGCAAAGGGGGACGTTTTCCTTAGGGACCGGCGACAAGAGTGAGACGCGCACGACGCCGTACTGACGAAATCCGCGGAATATTCCCTTACGAAACAAACGAATACAAAACCCGCGGAAAAGGAAACAAAATCATTTTAGTGTGGGGTT
>JAZLHQ010000235.1:0-10785 GCA_045616925.1 Eubacteriales bacterium
ATTTCCGCACGTTCTCGAAGCGCGATCCCGCGATCCGCTTGGCGTCCTCCGAGGGGCTCACCGATCAGGGCGACGCCCTCCATTTCGACGCGAAAAGCGTTCGCGTCCTCGGACACAGATTTTTTGAACAATATCAGATCCTTCTGAAAGAGAGATACGGCGTCGAGTCCATCGACCCGTCGAAGTACGTCGAAAAATGATCAAAAATACGCAATTACCCGAGCTTCTGGCGCCTGCGGGGTCGCCCGAAGCTTTTGAAGCGGCGATCGCCGCGGGCGCCGATGCCGTCTATTTCGGCACGACGCTCTTCAACGCGCGTATGAACGCGCACAATTTCACCCGCGAAAACGTCGGAAAATACATCGAAAAAGCGCACGAAAACGGCGTCAAATGCCATGTGACGCTCAACACGGCGATGCTCGACCGCCAGCTGCCGGACGCCTTGCGCCTCGCGGAGTTTTTGTACAAGTCGGGCGCGGACGCCCTGATCGTCGCCGATTTCGGTCTCATTTCCGAGATCCATCGCTATTTCCCCGATTTTCCGATCCACGCGTCGACCCAATGCTCGGCGCACAATCTCGACGGCGTCAGATTTCTCAAAGACCTCGGCGCCGAACGCGTCGTCGTCTCGCGCGAACTTTCGAAGGAAAATCTTGCCTATATCTGCGAAAACGCGCCGGTCGAGATCGAAGCGTTCGTTCACGGCGCGCTCTGCGTCAGCCAGTCGGGTCAATGCCTCTTCTCCTCCCTCGTCGGCGGCAGGAGCGGCAACCGCGGCGAATGCGCGCAGCCGTGCCGCCTGCCGTATAACGGCTCCTATCCCCTCTCGCTGAAAGACAACTGCCTTGCGCGTCACGTAACGGAGCTCATCGACACGGGCGTTTCGTCGCTCAAGATCGAAGGACGCATGAAGGGCTCCGATTACGTCCGCTCCGTCGTGTCGGTCTACCGTCAGCTCCTCGACGAAAGGAGAAACGCGACCGAAAACGAGCTCAAGGAAATGGCGAAGGTCTTCTCGCGCTCCGGCTTTACGGACGGTTATTTCACAAAAAAACTCGGAGACTCCATGCGCGGCATCCGTACGGACGCCGACAAAGAGGCAAAATCCGACGTGATTTTACAAAATTCGACAAAATCCGACCGAAAACTCCCCAAAATCGAAACTCCCGCGCGCGAAAATGCGCTGCCGGAGAATTACCGCGCACCCACGCTCAAGAACGTCCCCGTGACGGCGAAATCCACGTCCGCGCGCTTCCTCGATCCGAAAAAAATCCCCGACGACGTTGCAAAATACGCAGAGATCGTCTATTTGCCGCTTGCAAAATTCGATCCGAAGAAGGCAAACGGCGTGATCCTGCCGCCCGTGATCCCCGACGACGAAATGCCGGCGGTCAGATCGGCGCTTCGCAACGCCAAAAAGGCGGGCGCGAAGCACCTGCTCGTTGCGAACGTCGGGCAGATCGCGCTCGCGAAGGAATCGGGAATGATCCTGCACGGCGATTACCGCTTCAATATCTGTTCGGGCGCGTGCGCGGACGTATTCTACCGGCAGAAAATCTTTGCGGACGTCCTTTTGTCCCCTGAGCTGACGCTCCCGCAGATCCGCGATATCGGCGGCGCGCGCTCGGTGATCGTTTACGGCTCCGTGCCTCTGATGACGCTCGAAAATCCCGTCCTCAAGAGCGGCGAGAGCTTTATGACCCTCCGCGACCGCCGCGGCGTCCTCTTCCCCGTCTGTAAAGAGGGCGGGCGCGACGTCGTTTACAATTCCGTACCGTTCTATATGGGCGACCGCAAGCAGGACCTCGAAAAAGCGCGGATCACCGCAAAACACTTCATTTTCACGTCGGAGGGGCCGCAGCTCACGCGCTGCACCTTCGAAAATTACGCAAAAAATCTCGGCACCCGCAAAGAATTCCGCAGATTTCCCGTATAAATTCATCATATATTAGGAGAATTTTATGAAAAACAAAGCCTTTTTGATCACGCTGATCATCGTTTCGGTGTTGGTACTCGCGATGCTCGCCTGCGTGGCGGTCGTACTGCTGCGCTCGAACAAGCCGGAAAAGCCCGCCGATGCGGTAACGACGACGGCGACGCCGACCGCCGGTCCGATCGTGACCTCTGCCGTCACGACGACCGAAAATTCCGGTGAAAAGACCTACTTCATCACGTTCTACAGCGGCACGGAAATGCTCGCGAAGGTCGAGTGCCGCGAGGGTGAGATCCCCGACTACCCCGGATCGATCCCGAAAAAGGAATCCGACGAGCTGAACGACTACGTCTTCAAGGGCTGGGAGCCCGAGATCGTCCCCGCGACCGAGGGCGCGATGTACAAGGCGGTCTTCGATTCGATCGACCGCACGGTCAAGGTGCGCTTTATGAACGCGGACGGCACGCAGATCGAAGAGATCTCCGTGCCTTATAAGACCGCCGCCGCGCCGACCGTCACGCCGACGGATCACGAAGACGGCAAATTCTTCTGCAAGTTCCTCGGTTGGACGACGGACGCCGAGGGCAAAAACCCCGCCAACCTCTCATCCGTGCGCTCCGACCTCGTCGTTTACGCCGCTTACGAGCTTCAGCAGGTCAAATCCTACGTCAAATACATCCTCGACGACGGCACGGTCTATAAGGAAGACTACGTGACGATCGGCGAAACGCCCGCTCCGGAGACTCCCGTCAAGGAATCGACCGATCAGTATTCCTACAAATTCACGGGCTGGACGCCCGAACTCGCCCCGATCGGCACCGAGGACGTCGTCTACACGGCGTCGTTTGAAGCCGAACTGCGCTCCTATACGGTCAAATTCATCGACTCGAAGCGCGAAACGGAGAAATCCGTCAGCGTCAAGTACGGCGAGCCCGCGGTTTATCCCGGCGACACCTCCGATCTGCCCTACGGCGCCTACACGCTTCACTTCGAGCATTGGGCGGTCAGCGCAACGCTCACGGACGAAGCGGATATCAGCGCGATCACGGGCGATCTGACGGTCTACGCGTACTATTCCTATCTGAACGTCACGCGCGAAGACATTTCGTTCAGCGGCTCCGCGACGACGCGCGTCAAGGACGTCGATAAAGTTTACGTTACAGTCGAATGGACGAGCGAACGCAAGGCGGGCAGCCCGACGGCGACCGTCACGGTCAAGGCGAAGCTCACGTCGTATACGATCAGCGAGCTGGGCTCCGAGAAGATCACGGTGAAGTTCGGCTCCAAGACCGCGTCCGACTATTCGCCCGTCATCAAATCCTTCGGCAACAACTCGACGCAGACGTCGATGACGCTCTACGAGCACACGTTCACGGTCGACGTACCGGACGCGATGCCGCACACCGAGACGCTCACGTTCGACTGGGACGCGGGTCTCAAGTACTCGATCATCCCGAAGAACGCGGACGGCAGCAAGCAGTACAAGACCTACGATTTCTCCCTGACTACCGAGGTAAAATACTGAAAATCGCTTTACAAGAGGAAATTTTATGAAAATCGATATCCGGCAAATCGTGACAAAGGCGCTTTCGTGCGAGCCGCTCATCGAAAGATGCGCAAACGGCGACCTTATCTGCATCTGCCAGTGCGGGGGCGTCAAGGAGCCGTCGCCCGACAACCGCGTCCTCGTCTTCCGCTCGAAGGATGACGGCGACACGTGGTCGAAAGGAGAACCCATCCGTCCCGACGACGGACAGGCGGTCTACTGCACGGAGCTCACCGTCAAAGACGGCGTTCTGACGGCGTATCTGCCGCTCCATTCCGGCTACTTCCTCGACTGGCACGTCGTGACGGCGGTCAGCCGCGACAACGGATACACGTGGGAAGAGGGTCCCGCGCCCGATTTCTGCAAAGATTACACCTTCATCCGCGACGAACTGACGCTCAAAGACGGCACAACCCTGCTTCCCTATCAATCCTACCCGATCACGAAGGAAATGCGCGACAAAGCGGTCGCCGCCAAAGGCGTGACCGCCGGCTGCCGCGACACGGGCGCCGAGTTCTGCGAATCCGGCGTCGTCATTTACGGCAAAAACGGCGAAAAACCGCAGAAATCCGCCGCCTGCCGAATGGATATGTCGAAAAACTGGATCTGGTCGGAGCCGACGCTCGCCGAGCTTTCGGACGGCACGGTCGTGATGCTCATGCGCTGCTGCAAGAGCGGACGTCTTTACCGCTGCGATTCGCACGACGGCGGCAGAACGTGGGGCGAAACGATCCGCACCGAGATCCCGAATCCCGGCAACAAGCCGCGCCTTCTGAAGCTCGACAACGATCGGATCGCGCTCTTCCACACGCCGAACCCCGTCGAAGGCTCCGGCGCACGATACCCCTATGAAATGTGGATCTCCGACGACGATATGAAAACGTGGGGACAGAAGATCCGCCTCGTGGATTTCCCCGGATCCTACTCCTATTCGGACGCGTTTTACGAAAACGGCAAGATCCACCTCGTCATTGAGCACAACCGCCATACGGCGCTGTATTTCCGCATCTCGTTATAAAGAGAGGATCAGAATATGAAAAAAATCATTGCAATGCTTCTTGTTCTTTGCACGATCGCGATCTGCTTCGCATCCTGCGCAGGCAAGAACAACAACAACGAAAACAACGATACCCCGCAGAACGAACGTCAGTACCTGAAAAAGAATTTTGACTTTGAAGGCTACGTTTTCAAGATCGCAACGAAGGGCGGCGACTCCTGGGCGGGTTATTCCGTATCTGCCGAGGAGCTGAACGCCGAAACGATCAACGACGCCATTTTCGTAAGAAACCAGGCGGTCTGCGAGGCGTATAACTTCGAGATCGAGGCGATCCCGATCGCAGGCGATATGGTCGCTGTGCTGAAGACCTATCTGAACATCGAAGACGAGATCGACCTCGTAGAAGCCGCGATGCGCGGCGGCACCGCGCTTCTTGAAAAAGAAGACCTCCTGCTCAATCTGCACGATCCGGCGCTCACCGAAATGAACCTTTCAAACCCCTGGTACGACCAGAACTGCGTCGACACCCTGACCGTCAACGGTAAACTCTACGCCATGACCGGCGATATGATCCTCCTCGACGACGACGCCACGTGGGTCACGCTGTTCAACAAGCAGCTCGCAGAAAAGTACGAGATTCCCGACCTGTACGCCGCCGTCAAAGAGGGCAGATGGACGATGGATCTGCTTTCGCAGTGCGCCGCCAAAGTCACGATGAACCTTGACGGCTCCGACGAAAAGATGGACGTCCACGATCAGTGGGGTATGGTCAGCGAAATGTGGGGCATCAACATCTGCCTCGCCGGCTCCGACTACCCGATCGCAAAGATCGGCGCTGACGGCAAGCCCGAATTTGCTTGCTACACGAAGGACTACAGCAACGCATGGCAGAAATGCATGAGCGTCCTTGACGGCAAAGACACGCTGATTGCGCAGGATATCAAGGGCGAGCCGGATGCCTTTGCCGCTTTGCACGATTGCTTCCAGTCCTCCCGCAGTCTGTTCAATATGGGCGGTCTGAACCGCGTCTCGACAATGCGCGCCTATGCCGAAATGACTTCCGACTTCGGCATCCTCCCGGTTCCGAAGCTTGACGAAAAGCAGGACGGCTACCGCTGCACCGTCAAACTGAACACCACTGAATCCATCGCGATCCCCGCGCTCTCTTCCGACAAGCAACGCACCTCCGCGATCGTCGAGGCGCTCTCTGAAGAGTCTCACTACACGCTCGTCCCCGCGTACTACGACGTTTCTCTGAAAAATAAAAAGACCCGCGACGACGATTCGCAGGATATGCTCGACATCATCTTCAACTCGAGAATCTACGACATCGGTGAATATTACGACTGGGGCAGTATCTACACGACGGTCGGCAACACGCTGAAGGATCATACCACGCTGAACGGCATCAACAAGCGCAAAGTCTCTGCCGAAACCGAGCTGAAGGAATTCATCGACAAGACGTTTGCATAAGTCAGTCCCGTTTTTCCGCATCATCCCGTAAAAAGAAAGGACCCGCCATGAAAAGAATCATTGCCTTCCTGCTCGCGCTCGCCGCTATGACGGGCACGCTCGCGCTCGTTTCCTGCGCGCAAAGGAAGAACACCGGCTCTTCGGACTCGGATCTCGAGACCGACGACACCTATCCCCTGCCCGACGACCTCTATTTTGAGGGCGAAGAAGTCAATTTCATCGTAATGGAGGGCAAAAACGGCAGTTTCTCCGCGCGCTCCATCGCCGTTGACGCACCCGACGGCGACGCCGTCGATCAGCAGATCTACGAGCGCAATCAGTTCATTCAGTCAAAAATCGGCGTCACGATCAATCTGGTCAGCGCCCTCCCGCTCGACAACAGCGGCGGACTTTCCAAAACGGTCAAGCCCGCGCTCGAAGCGGGCGTTCGGGATTACGACGTCATCGGCGGCTATCAGTATTACGATCTGGCGCTCGCGTACTGCGGCCTCATTTACGACCTCAACTCGCTCTCCGGCACGAACGCCGACTATCTGCACGTCGACAGCGACTACTGGGCGACCGATTACGTCAACGCACTGCAGTACGGCAAGGGTCTTTACTGGCTGACGGGCGATCTTTCGCTGCGCTATACGTCCGGTATGTTTGCGATGTTCGTCAACGCAAACCTCTACGACAAATACTGCAAAGACGAATACGGCTCGATCTTTGACGTCGTGCGCGAGCACAGATGGACGTACGACACGCTCGCCGAAATGGGCAGACGCGCATACGAAGACAACGGCAGCACCCCCGAAAAGATCGACAAACAGGATCAGCTCGGCTTCATTTCGAGCGGATCCTTCGGAAAACTCGCGATGCTCGTCGCTTCGGGTCTCAGAACGACCGAAACGAACGCCGACGGCTCGATGACCTTCCTCATCAACAGCAAGAACGCCGAGGCGGTCAAGCGCATGAGCGCGACCTACCACGTCTATCACGAAAACGACTACGCGCTCTTCATAGCGGACGACGATGACGTCGAAGGAATGACGATCTTCGCGGGAGGCACCGCACTCTTCGCGCCGACGAAGCTGTTCACCGCCGAAGTCTATCTTCGCGAAATGGTCGACGACTTCCGCATCATCCCGCTTCCCATGCTCGACGAAAAGCAGGAGGAATACAGGACGCTTCTGCACGACGGCGTGACGATCTACGGCATCAACCACGCACTCGAGGAGGATCATCTCCCCGCTGTCACGGCGACGCTTGAACTGATGGCGTATCTGACGCACAAAAAAGTGACGCCCGTTTACTACGACTCGGCGCTCAAATACAAATACACCCGTGACGACGACTCCGCCGAAATGATCGACCTCATCCGCGACACGACCTACACGGATTTCGGTCTTGCGTGGGACAAAGACATCACGGCGAACTGGCTGCGCACGAATCTCGGCGACAACTGCACGTCGATGTTCAAGAAATACGAGAACAAGTGGCTCGACGGCTTCAAGACGATCATCACGAAATTCGACGCCCTCGACGCGACGAAATAATTCGAAACGGCTCCCTCACGGGAGCCGTTTTTTTCGTGCGATTGCCATGTTCACACCGAAGTCGTAGGGCGGGGGCGGACAACGTGGTTGTTCCGTAGGGGCGACGTGAGTTGCGCACGATGTGCGCAATCTCGTTTGGTCGCCCGTTTGCCTCCCCCGCCCAAACAAAAAATCCCGGATCACTCCGGGATTTTTTCGTACCGTTACGTAAATAATTATGCGGCAAGAACGGTAATTCTGTTGTGCAGAAGCTCGGTGATGAAGTCAACGACCCACGCGATCGCGTTGCCGATAACGGTAAAGGTGCAGAGAAGTCCGACGATCAGCGTGACGATGTTCTTCGTCTCGACGAAACGGATGATTCTGTAAACGCCGCCGATGATTCCGCCGAAGAAGAACTGAAGAATCAGCTTGACGATCTTCGGAAGATCCTCGTAAACTTTCGTAATCTTCATTTGACAAATCTCCTTTCTGAAAATTCGTTCAATACATTATAGCAGATTGCAAATGAAAAATCAATAGATTCGCTCCCTTTTTTTCGACTTTTTCCGCAAGAACGTAAAAAAAGAGGAAAAATACGCAAAAAAAGACTTGACAAATCCCTTCGGATGTGCTATACTGACTCTACCTCTGCGAAGAGGGTTTTTTCTGCACCCCTTTTTCGCGCCGAGGGAGGTAAACTATGAAGCGGATGGACTTTCAGCCGCTTCAAATTCAGTAGGAGGTGCCGAAATTGAGAGTCAAGATTACACTGGTTTGCAGTGAGTGCAAGCAGAGAAACTACGATACGACCAAGAACAAGAAGAATGACCCCGACAGACTGGAAATGAAGAAGTATTGCCGTTTCTGCAGAAAACACACCCTGCACAAAGAATCGAAATAAGGAGGAACGACAATGGCTGACGAAAAGAAACTGACCAAAGCCGAGCTTGCCGAGGAAAAGGCCAAGAATAAGGCTTCCAAGAAAGCGAACAAGGCGAAGAAGGTCAAGAAACACAGCATCGCCAACTTCTTCAGGGATCTCAAGAGTGAGATGAAAAAGATCACCTGGTATCCCAAGAAGGCGACTCTGCGCGACACGCTGCTTGTCATCGTTGCGCTGGTTCTCCTTGCCGTAGCAATCGGTCTTATCGACGCAGGCTTTATGAAATGCATTAAGCTGCTCGGAAATCTCGGTTAATTCTCATGGGAGAATACGGCTATACAACCGGAATCCGTTGGTACGTGGTTCACACGTATTCCGGTTACGAAAACAAAGTTAAGACCAACATCGAAAAAATCGTTGAAAACCGCGGTTTGAAGGATAAGATCCTGGACGTGCAGATCCCGATCGAAACCATCGAACAGACCGACGGCGAAAAGACCAAGATCGTAGAGCAGAAGATCTTTCCGAGCTACGTGCTGGTCAAAATGAGTATGTCCGACGAGACGTGGCACGTCATCCGCAACATCACGGGTGTCACCGGCTTCGTAGGCCCCGGATCCCGCCCCGTACCGCTTTCCGATGAGGAAGTCGCGTACATCGGCGTCGAGAGAGTCTCGAAACCCGCCCTGCCCTACGGCGTGGGCGACAGCGTCAGGATCATGTCCGGACCGCTCGCAGGCTTCATCGGCAGAGTCGAAGAAATCGGCGAAGACGAGAAGCGCATCAAGATCGCGGCGTCCATGTTCGGCCGCGAGACCATCGTCGAGCTTGAGCCCTCCGCTCTCGCTCCGGTCAAGGACTAAGGATAAGATCCGAGTCCTCACATGGTTTTGCTGTTTCGCCGCGCATAGCGCGTGCGTTTGTGGGAGGGAGAAAATCTACTGAATCTCCCGTAGAGAACCACTTATGGAGGTGTATTAAAAATGGCAAAGAAAATTACGGCTTATATCAAACTTCAGCTTCCCGCAGGTAAGGCAATGCCCGGACCTCCCGTAGGTCCCGCGCTTGGTCAGCACAGCGTCTCGATCCCGAACTTCTGCAAAGAGTTCAACGAGAGAACGAAGGCGCAGATCGGTCTGACGATCCCTGTCGTCATCACCGTTTATGCAGACCGTTCCTTCACCTTTATCACCAAAACTCCTCCCGCTCCCGTCCTGATCAAGAAGGCTCTCGGACTCGAGTCCGGTTCCGCCGTTCCGCAGAAGGACAAGGTCGGTATGCTCACCAAGGCGCAGGTCAAAGAGATCGCAGAGCTGAAAATGCCCGACCTCAACGCAGCGTCTCTTGAGACGGCCATGAGCATGGTCAAGGGTACCGCCCGCAGCATGGGCGTAACCGTCGAGGAATAAGGAGGGAACTGAAATGGCTATTAAAGGTAAGAAGTACGTCGACAGCGCAAAGCTGATCGAAAAGACCAAGCAGTATGAAGCTGCTGACGCGCTGGCAATCGTTTGCCAGACCGCGAAGGCTAAATTCGACGAAACCGTCGAGATCCACATCCGCCTCGGCGTTGACTCCCGTCACGCAGACCAGCAGGTGCGCGGCGCAATCGTTCTTCCCAACGGTACCGGTAAGAGCGTTCGCGTTCTGGCACTTGTCAAGCCGGAAATGGAAGAGGCTGCAAAGGCAGCAGGTGCCGATTACGTCGGTTCCAACGACTATATCGACAAGATCCAGAAGGAAAACTGGTTCGACTTCGACGTTATCATCACGACCCCGAATATGATGGGTCTCGTCGGCCGTCTCGGTAAGGTCCTCGGTCCTAAGGGACTGATGCCTAACCCGAAGGCAGGCACCGTGACGATGGACGTCGCGAAGGCGATCAAAGAAGCTAAAGCAGGTAAGATCGAGTATCGTCTCGACAAGACCAACATCATCCACTGCCCGATCGGCAAGGCATCCTTCGGCGCCGAGAAGCTCCTTGAGAACTTCAACACGCTGATGGGCGCAGTCATCAAGGCAAGACCCGCAGCAGTTAAGGGCCAGTACATCAAGTCCTGTGTCCTTGCATCCACGATGGGCCCCGGCGTGAAGGTCAACTTCTCGAAGCTCGGCTGAGATCGTCAAAATGAAACAGGGCTGTCGTAGACCTACGGCAGCCCTGCTTTTTTAAGAAAAACAGGGAAAAATCCCCCAAAAGGCACGTTATGAACAAAAAAGGCAGACAACTTCGCGTGATCGACGGACTGACCGTGTACTTCGCGGCACTCCTTTTCGCGGTACTGATAGGCAGACTTCTTCTTAAGCCGCTCGGCATTTTTGCCGTCTTGCTCTCGGAGGTCTTGTCTCTCGCTGCCGTTTTTTTGTTTTTTAGACGCACGAATCTTGCAATCAAAGCGGTTTTCCGCTTCAAAATACCGAAGCAAAGTCGGA
>JAZLHQ010000236.1:0-14367 GCA_045616925.1 Eubacteriales bacterium
CGGATTTGGAAAATGGTATTGGATGGTGCTTTGATATTTCGGCAAAGCATTTCTATAGCTGTTGCAAGCTGCTCGGAATATTCAAGTAAATAGTTGTTTGCCATAAAACCACTCCTTTCAAAAATATACTACCATATTTCATTAAATAAATCAAGGCGAAGCCTTGTATATCATCAACTCCGAACGAGTTGTATCTCATCAGCCCGAAAGGGCTGTATCTCATCAATTCCGTAGGAATTGCATATCATCAAGCCGCAGGAAAACAATACACGGCGTTGCCGTGATGAGATACCGCCATACGGCGGATGATATACACGGCTACGCCGTGATCATATACCAAGCCTGCGGCTTGGATAAAAAAAATAACATCGCTATGCGATGTTATTTTTTGGCGGAGAGATCGAGATTCGAACTCGAGAAGGGCTCACCACCCTTACGCGATTTCCAGTCGCGCGCCTTAGACCAGCTCAGCCATCTCTCCATAGCTTTATGCTCACGCCGTTCATTATAGCAAAACTCTTCCCTTTTGTCAAGTCCTTTTTTGAAAAATTCTCCTTTTTTCTCGGAATTATTCGCCCATCCCGCTCATATATTGTACCAATCTTACTCCGAAAGGTTCGGTACGATGAACGATCTGAATACACTACCCGATTTCTCTCAGCGCCTGCGCTGCGAAGAGATCGCACTCTATATGCTGAGAAACCTCTCCACCGTCCGCGACGCCGCTCATGCCTTCGGCATCAGCAAATCGACGGTACATAAGGACCTGACCGTCATACTGCCTCTTTACAACCGGCGTCTCTACGAAGACGTCAAGGCGCTGCTCGATAAAAACAAGGCGGAACGCCACTTCCGCGGCGGCGAGGCGACCAGACGCAAATACGAGGCGATGCGCCTTCTGTGGGGCAGAAACAGCCGCTGAAAAAGCGCTGTACCCAAAGGTACGGCGCTCTTTTTGACCCGCAATGCCGTGTGACAGTAATAATAACCCTGCGTTTGGCAAGGTGGGCGCCTCTCATTTTCTTTTGTGCTTCCAACATCCCGGTGCGCCGTGACAAAGCAGGGCGTCCGGGGAGGCCTGCTCCCCGAAAATGAAGTACCGGCTCCCGATATCTGAGTGTAGGTTTACGACGTGCGCATCACGAACACCGCAGGCTGTTTACAATGATATTCCGGATTACGCGTCGTAATCCACTTCGTTGAACATTTCGTCGAACTTATCGGCGATGTGATCGAATTCGGCTTCGTCGTCGATCGTGACGAACGCGTCGCCTTCCTCGTCCTTTTCCGCCTTCAGAATGACGTACTCAACTTCGTCCTTGTCGTTGTCGCCGACGGGGATCAGCGCGTAGTACATAATGCCGTTGTCCTCGAGCTGGGCGATCAGTTCAAAATCGCTTTCGTTTCCTTCTTCATCGGTCAGCGTGAAGACCTGAACCTCTTCCTCGGTCTCGTCAAGCGCTTCCGGTGCTTTCTTTTCGTTTTCCATTGGTCTATCCTCCGTTATTCTTTACTGTTTTCTACGCTTCTATTCTATACCATTTTCGCGGTTTCGTCAACAGTATTTTTGAAATTTTCAAAAATTTTCCGATTGACGTCCCGTGCCCTTGCTTTTTTCATCAGAATATGCTACAATATAGAAAATTATTCTCAAAATATCATTTTTCGGCAGTATAAGGAGATTTTCCATGAAATACGTGATCGGGATCGACGTGGGCGGAAGCACCACAAAAATCGTCGGATTTGATGAAAGCGGCAATTTGATCGCGCCGATGTTCGTGCGCGCGAACGATCAGCTGACGTCCGCATACGGCGCGTTCGGCAAGTTCTGCGCCGAGAACGGCATAGGACTCGGCGACATCGAATGCATCAAGATGACCGGCGTCGGCGCCGCGTTCGTCAAGGACACGCTTTACAATATTCCCACGACGCACGAGGTCGAATTCCCCTGCACCGCGCGCGGCGGACTCTATCTTTCGGGTCTTTCCGAAGCGATCGTCGTCAGTATGGGTACGGGCACCGCGCTCGTGCACGCGAAAAAGGACGGCACCTTCGAGTACCTCGGCGGCACGGGCGTCGGCGGCGGTATGCTGTCCGGTCTCGGCAAGCGCTTCCTCGGCATTTCGAGAACCGAGAATCTGATCGAGCTTGCCAAAGGCGGCGACCTCAAGAACGTCGACCTGCGCGTTTCGGATATCACGAGCAACGACGTCCACCCCGACCTCTGCCCCGAGCTGACCGCTTCAAACTTCGGCCGCATCAAGGACGGCGCCACGAACGCGGATATCGCGCTCGGACTCATCAATATGATCGTCGAGACCGTCGCGATGCTCGCCGTTTTCGCCGCGCGTTCGAGCGGCATCAGGGACATCGTCCTGACGGGCAATATTTCGACGATGCCGCAGTGCAGAACGATCTTCGACTCCCTCGAAGGCGTGTTCGGCGTGCGCTTCATCATTCCCGAAAATTCGGAATTCGGCACCGTCATCGGCGCCGCGCTCGCATAAATACGCGCAAACAAACGCAAAAGCCGCAGATTTCTCTGCGGCTTTTGATTTTTCAGGGTCTCACTTCTCGGGAATGACGGTGTATTCCTGCTTGGTCGTTCTGAGGATCAGAGACGTTTTCGTATCGGAAACGCCCTCGAAGCTCTTGATCGCGCTGTAAATACAGTCAAGTCCTTCCGTGGAATCCGTGACGATGTGAATGATATAGTCGTAGCTTCCCGTGACGCAGTAGCAGGTAACGATGTTCGGCATACCCTGCACGAGCTTCAAAAAGCCTTCCTGGTAGTGCGGATGTTCGAGGCTGATCTGCATAATCGCGGAAACGGAATTTCCGATGCGCTTCTGATCGAGAAGCAGCGTGTATCCGGAGATGATTCCCTCCTTTTCCATTTTCTTGATGCGTTCCGTTACGGAGGAAACGGAAAGGTTTACCTGCTCCGCGATGGAAGAAGCTTTTTCGCGCGCGTTCTTCTTGAGGCAGGTGAGGATCTGTCTGTCAAGTGCATCCATTACGTGTTGACCGCCTTTTCTCTAATATTCTTTATTTTTTGAGTACGGGATGGTTCTTGCCGTGCTTATAAGCCGCGCCGAGTTTTTCGAGGAGCTCGCTCTTCTTCCAGTCGCCTGCTTCAACGGGAGTGCCCTGACGGCAATCGACGTTTTCAAGCTCTGCACGGTAGTAGCAGTTGACGACGTTCGGAACGTTCGCGCCGGTCAGACCGCCGTGCGTATCTCTGGTACCCTCGACCTTACCGGCAGCGAAGCAGTTCTTCATGCCCGCGCGGTAGTTGGCTCCCGAGTAGCCGGAGAACGCGCCCGTGCGCAGTGCGCCCTTGACGCTTACGGTCGTATAGCAGTTCTCGCAGTACGTGCCGCCCTTGAAGTTCGCAATGAAGCCGCCGTTCGAGTTGCCCGTCGCGACGAGATCTTCGATCTGATCGGCATAGCACTGATAGAATTTCGAGTGGATGGCGTCGCTCGCGAATCCGCCGAGGTCGCGCGCGCCGGTGATCTTGCCGCCGACAGCGGAGCAGCCGATGACGGTCGAGCGCGTGATGCTTCCCGCAAATCCCGCCATATCGACCTGATAGGTCTTGGTCGCGCTGAGGTCGAAATTGGTCGCGCGGCAGTTCTTGATGATCGTGTTGTTCGCGATCGCGATGAAGCCGCCGACGGAGCCCTGCGCGCCGATCACGACGTCGTCACAGTTGACGTCGTAGATCTCGGCACCGGAGGTGACGCCGAAGAGCGCAGCGCCTTCGATCTGCTGATGGATGCGGATACCGGAAACGGTGTGACCGTTGCCCTTGAAGATACCGCCGAAGATGCCGTCGCTGCTTCCGATCGGGTCGAAGTTGTTGTCCTTCTTCGGATCGAATTTGATATCAGCCGTCAGCGAGTAGGTCGACGTTGCGTACTGTGCGTAGGGATCTTCCTTCAGGATCTTGCTGAAGGCGAGAAGATCCTTCTTCGACGCGATGATATAAGGATCGGCGTCCGTGCCGGCACCCTTGAAGGGAGCCTTCTTGATCGGTGCGCCGTCCGGGCAGGAGCGGCGGATGCCCTTTGCCTGTGCGAATCTGAACGGATAGGAGCCGTACGCGCAGACGAAGGTCAGATGACGGAGCGTTCCGTCGAACGCCGTGATGGAGATCGACTTGATCGGCTTCTCGAAGACGATCTTCCTGAGCTTCTTGCAGTTCTTGAACGCTTCCTGCTCGATCATATCGGTGTTGTTCTGCAAAGTGACGCTTTCGAGCGGCTTGCCCTCGAAGCAGTTTCTGCCGATCTCGAAGACGGGCAGTCCGATGATCGTTTCGGGGATCGTAACGTCCTTTTCTTTGCCGAGATACTTGAGGAGGATGATTCTGTCCTTGTAGATCTCGAATTCGTAGTTCTTTGCGTCGAGCACAACGAACTTATAGCCGTTCTTCGCGGCGAATTTCGCCGTGTAGGAATCGGCTGGCGCGTAGAGGATGACGTCCTTCGCGAACGCGTTCTTCGCGATGTTCTTCACTTTTGCGCTCAGAACGGCGTGCTTGAGAACGGGGCAGTTTTCAAACGCCTTCGCGCCGATCTTCTTGACGTTCTTGCCGACCGTGATGCTTCTCAAATCGTCGTGATCCGCGAACGCCTTGTCCGAAACGGTCTCGATATCGTCGGGGATCTTCATATCGCCGCAGGGACCGCTGTAACACAGAAGCGTTCCGTTCTCGGAGAGCCATTTCTCGGCGTAGAAGCGGCGGATGATCTTCGGGCAGAGGTCGCCCTCGTCCGTATGGATCGCGTTCGCGCCCGCTTCAAGCAGGTAGGTCCAGTGCTCGGGATCGTCCCAGCCGCTGCCCTCGAACGTATTTGCGAAGTAGCCGACCTTCTTGCGGGTCTTTTCCTCGATCAGCGTGTTCGTGTAGTTGTAGCCGAATTCGAACATCAGAGGCTTGTAGCCGAGCGCCATATAGGCGTTGGCGCCCGCCATGCCCCACGGGATGTAGTTGATCTTGACGCCGTCTTTTTCTTCCTTTTCGCGGATCCACGCGAGCGTGTCCTGCGCATTGTGTTTTCCGAGCTTGAACATGCAATACTCGAAGGGATTGTGACCCTGCTTATAAAGTCCGAGCATCGTGTTGTACGCGCTCTCACGCAGGTTGTCGTCTTCCATGACCTTATCAAGGTTGATAAGGATCTTGCCTTCGCAGAGCAGAAGGGCGGTATCGAAGCGGCAGATCGTCTCTTCGGAGACCATCGCGCTGCTTCCGCCCGTGCCGAACTTCAGCTTCAGATCCTTGATCTTTTCGTATTCGATCTGGTCGATCCCCTTCGACGCGATCTCGACGGGCGCGTTCGTGCAGCGGCCGAGATTGTTGTCGTGCGAAAGCACGCAGACGTGGTCGAGCGTCGTCCGGACGTCCAGTTCAACGACGTCGTTTCCGTATTCGATGGCGGCGAGGATCGCCGGGACCGAGTTTTCGGGATACATACGCCAGTACGATCTGTGTGCGCAGCAGAGCGCTCTGCCGTTGATCGGATCGTGATAGGACGCGAGGATCTCTTCGTAGGAACCGTACCTGAGATTTTGCTTGTTGTACTGCATAGTGTCTCCTTCCGACTTCCGTCAATGCAGAAGTCTCAAACCGATGACTTCGATATTCTGCTCGCTGTAAAGCAGTTTGAACTTCGGTTTGTCCTTGATGATATTCATCACGCGTTTTTCCGTCACCGTTTCGCCGTCGGTGCCGGCGACGGTGAAGGAGCACGCGTTATGATTATTGATACTGACGTTCAGCGTATTCTGAACGAGACGGTCGTCGGGCGACCGGAAAATGAGTTCGGCTTCGTATTTGCCGCGCTCGGGGATCACGGGGTAGAACTCCTCCCCCTCTTTGATCTCGAAATTCTCGTAAACGACTTCGGGATGCTCGTTGTCGAGTTTGATCTCCGGCACGACCGAGCCGTTTTTGACGAATCTTTCGAGCGCCGGACTGTTCATGATGGAAGAAAGCAGATTTTTCGCCGATCTCTGGAGTTCCGCCCTCGTGACGAGTCCGCCCGCAAGTCCTTCTTTCAGGTTGTCGTCGTTGGAGCTTGACTCCGCGCAGACCATGAAGATATCGTTTTCGGCGCGGATCATGCGCGACAGATTGCGCATCGTGCCGTGCGGATCGGTGTACGCCTTTTCGCCTTCGCAGTTCGTGAGCGCCCACCAGTCCGTCATCACGAAGCCTTTGAATCCCCATTCCTCTCGCAGAAGAACGTGGTTCAGATCGTAGTTGCCGGCACTCCAGACGCCGTTCACGCGGTTATAGGAGGTCATGATGCAGAGATTATCGCAGTTTTTAACGGCGATCCCGAACGCTTTCGCGTAGATCTCGCGCGCCGCGCGCTCGGAAACGATCGTGTCGAGTTCCTTGCGGTTAAGCTCCTGCGAGTTGCCGAAGAAGTGCTTGATCGTCGCGTTGACGCCCGCTTTGGCAACACCTTGGCAGATCGCCGCCGCGACCGTTCCGGTCAGAAGCGGATCCTCGGAGAAATATTCGAAATTTCTGCCGTTCAGCGGATTTCTGTGGATATTGATGCCGGGGCCGAGGATCGTGTCGATCTCGTAGGCGCGCATTTCGATCCCTTCAAGAACGTAAAGGCGTCTGCAGAGATCGGGATCCCAGGTTGACGCGAGCAGGACGCCGTTCGGCATCGCGGTCGCCTTGTAGCCGATATCCATACGGATGCCGGAGGGGCCGTCCGTGCCGCACACGGGCGGGATGCCCTTCTTGACGAGCGAATCGGTGACGCCGCCGTAGCAGCAGCCCGTTCCGCCCGTGACCTTCGGGGAGTTCATTCCCTCTCCGCGCACGAGACAGCAGAGATCGTCGTCGGAAAGCTGCGCGATGAACGCGTCCATCGTGCATTTTCCGTTCTTGACGTCAACGAGTTTATAACCGAGGTCTCCCGTCGGTGCGATCTCATCGGGGAGATTCTTTTCCGCGCGCTCCATCTGCTCGGTTTCCTGCGTTCTGACGGCTTCAAATCCGACGGCAAAGCCGCCGTCCTTCTTTTCGATCGGAACGATGCGGTTGAAATTGCGCCGGGGCGCCAATATCTGCGTGTGGAATTCGGTCGGCTGCGTCTCTTTCACGAGCATCGAGAACGCTTTTTCGCAGTTTCTGACGCTGTTTCCGACGAAAATGCCGTAGTCGCCCGCCTCCAGCACGTACGCGCTGTCAAAACCCGTTTTGCCGGAGTCGTCGTAGGACGCCATATCGGAAAGCTTGAAAGAGATCTCAAGCGTTTCGGTTTTGCCGGGCTCAAGGAGCTGCGTCTTTTTGTAGGCGGCGAGCTGACGAACGGGCTTGCCGAGTCTGCCCTGCGGCGCTTCGTAATAGATCTGCACGACTTCCTTTCCGGCGGTTTTTCCGGTATTCTTGACCGAAACGCGCAGAAGAACGTCGTTTCCGTCGATCTTCGCGTCCTTAAAATTGATTTTGAAGGTCGTATAGGAAAGGCCGTAGCCGAAGGGATACAGCACTTTTTCGGGCGCGAACGTCTCGAAATAGCGGTATCCGACGTAAATATCTTCGTAATGGACGTTAAAGTCCGTTCTGCCGAAGGTCAGTGTGCTGGGATAATCGGCGATATCGCAGGCGACGGTATCGGCAAGCTTGCCGTTCGGCGTCACCTTGCCGGTCAGAACGTCGACGGCGGCTCTTCCGCCCTCCTGTCCGCCCTGCCAGACGTACAGAACGGCACCGACGCCGTATTTTTTGACCCATTTCATGTCGATGACGTTGCCGACGTTGAGGATCACGCATACGCGCTTAAAATACTTCGTGACGAGCGCGATCATATTCTCTTCTTCGGGGGACAGTTCGTAGCTGCCGGGACCCGCGAAGTTATCCTTCGCTTCGCCCGCCGTTCTGCCGATCAGAACGAGCGCCGCGTCGGAATTCTCTGCGGCGGTTTCGACCGTCTTTTCATCGAGCGGCATTTCGACCTGCGACCACGGCTCGTGCCATCCGCCGCCGTCGTCGTAGGGATTCTCTTTGAGCCACGTTTTATACACGTCAGCGAGTTCTTCGTTGATCCGGACATCTCCGTCCTCCCGCAGACTGTCGGGAATATTCGTTTTATAGAGGACGTTGACGAGTCCGCCGGAGCCCGTTCCGCTCTTGATATAGTCCGCCTGAATGCGTCCGAAAACGGAAACGGTCTCGCCTTTTTTGAGAGGCAGTACGCCGTTGTTTTCGAGCATAACGATGCCGTCCGCCGCCGCGATCCGCGAAAAATCCGCAAGCTCTGCGAGCGGCTTTTGCTCAAGCGCGCCGAAATCGAAGGTAGTTAAGTCGTCGTAATGGAACTGTTCTTTCTGCGTTGTCATCAGAGTTCGTCCTTTGCTTATGTGATCGTTGGCATTATACCATATTTTGCCGACAAAGTCAATCAATTATTTGCTTTTTTCAACAAAAATTGCGGAGTTTTTCGCTCCGCAATTTCAATATTCGGCTTCAAGGGTACTGATCACGAAATTATTTTCGGAGCACGTACAAACGGCGATCCGATCGCCGAGCAAACCGACGCCGACGGGTGAGCCCGTGACTTTCAGGTCGACGCAGGTCTTGTAGGCGCCGTTTTCGTAGATCCAGAGGCAGACGTCGCCGCCGCGCGCCTCTCCGACGCAAAGATACGAATCGCAGACGAAGGCGCCGAAGACGGAATAGTCGCCTCCGATGCCCGCGAAAATGTCGCGGTTCTCGAAATTCCGGTCGAGCAGAACGATCTTTTCCGTTCCGTCGATCAGATAGTATCCCGCGGTTTTCGGGTCGAACGCAATCGCGTGCGCGGCGAAGAAGATCTTTTGCACGTTTTTTTCGGAAAACGTCTTCGGATCGACGGTCTTCACGTAAAAATCCCCGTCCGTTTCCGTGAGAAAGACGAGCCCGCTTCCGGACGCGGTGCCGGAGACGGCGTTCCCGCCGTCGAACGGCGCGGGATCTCCGATCCCTTTTTCCGCCGTGTACGTTCTGATCGAATCGGAGTCGAAAAGATAACCCGTTTTGCCGTCCGTGAAGAATCTGACCGGCCGAGACGCCGCCAAAGACACCGATTCTTTCGCCGTCATCGAGAAATCCGTTCCCGCTTTCAGAAGCTCCGAGAAGGATTTTGCTCCTTCTTCTTCCGATATGTCGATCGGCTTTTCGTCTTTTTTCGACTTGCAGGACGCAAGGATCAGCGTCATCGCGACAAGCAAAAGAAAAAGACGGAGAAACACCGATTTTTTCACGTTTTCACCGCCTTTTTTACAAATGATAAACCGAACAGATAAGCCGGGTTCTGTTCCGCTTGCGCGGGACCGTCATCTATCTTGTCTTTGCGTTGCCGCAAAGCTCTGTGCCACCTGAAAAATTCTGTCGGGAAACATCGCGGGTCTTTCGATCCGCGCTTTTTCGGGTGTTGCTCCGGATACGGTTTACAGCGAACCCGCCTTACCGCGGGACGCAGTGGGCTCTTACCCCGCTCTTTCATCCTTACCGCCCGAAGGCGGCGGTTTGCTTTCTGTTGCACTTTCCCTGGGGTCACCCCCGGCGGACGTTATCCGTTATCCTTCCCTGTGGGGCCCGGACTTTCCTCACGGTAATACCTTTCGGCAACATACCGCGCGACGGTCGTGTTCGGTTCTTTGCTATTATAATACATTTTTTAATATTTGTCAAATCTTTTTCTGCAAAATTCATCTCCTATTCACAAACGGGTGCTATAATACTCAGGATATAATAGATTATTATGGGTTTTTGTCCGCAGAAGTACGCAATCGCGGACATTCCTATCTGACATTGAAAGGAAAATACATGAACGAAACCGTTATTCTGATCCCCGCCTATCATCCGGACGGAGCGCTCATCAGATCGCTCACGGAGCTGAAGGCGGAGGGACTTACCACCGTCGTCGTCAACGACGGCAGCGGAAGCAAATACGACGAAGTCTTTGAAGAGGCAAGAAAATACGCCGTCGTGATCGGCTACCCCGAAAATCAGGGCAAGGGATTCGCGCTCAAGACCGGTATCGCCTATATCGAGAACAATATGCCGGATGCCGAGATCATCGTCACGGCGGACGCCGACGGTCAGCACAAGACGAAAGATATTCTCGCCGTCGCCGAAGAAGCGAAGAAATGCGACGGACTCGTGCTCGGCGGACGCAAATTCGTCGGCAAAGTGCCGTTCCGTTCCCGCGCCGGCAACGCGATCACGCGCTTTGTCTTCCGCATTTCGACCGGCAAAAAGGTCCACGACACGCAGACGGGTCTGCGCGCATTCAAGCGCCCGCTCTTCGCTCTCATGCGCGAGATCAAAGGCAACCGCTACGAATACGAAATGGCGGTCCTGATGGTCGCCTGTGAAAAAAAGATCCCGATCGTCGAGCATCCGATCGAAACCGTCTACGAAAACGACAACAAATCCTCGCACTTCAACGCGGTGAAGGATTCCTTCCGGATCTACAAGGTCATTTTTCACTACGCGACGGGGCTCCGCTTCCTGCTCTCTTCCCTCTTCGCGTTCCTCATCAACTACGCCCTCCTGCTCATTTTCAACAAGATTTTCACCTTCAAGTTCGGGACCGAGACCGCGCTGATCGGCGCGTGGATCGTTTCGTCTTTGTCCAATTTCCTCGTCAACCGAAATTGGGTCTTCCGCTCGAAGGACAAGCCGATGCGTGATCTCTGGCAGTACTACACGCTTGCGCTGCCCGTGTTCGTCGTCAAGAACTTCGGCTTTATCGAAATGTTCTACAGACTTCTGCACCTGCCGCTCTGGCTCGCAGCGCCGATCGCCGAGGTCGTATTGTTCATTCTCAACTATATCATTCAGAAGAAACTGATTTTCAGAAAGAAGCCCTCCGATGAAAAGAAATAAACTGACTCCGGTATGGGCTCTCGTTCTCATTGATTTCGTTCTGTTCGCGGCGATGCTCTTATCGTTCTGCTATTTCCACCACGTGCGCGCGTTCCGCGGCATCGGCGGCGACGAAAGCGTCTCCGCCATCGAGGTTTTTACGAAGCCGCCGAGAACGACCCGTGAACGCACCACTCCCTCGGTCACGACCGGGATCATCACGACGGATCCGACTCCCACGGAGCCGGTTTCCACGGAATCCGACTCGACTCCCGCCGTTTCCTCATCCACGCCGACGACCGGCGGATCGCAGCCTGTGACCGGCGTAACTTCGACGCCCGTCACGACGCCGAAAACGACGTCCAAGCCGACGACGAAGCCCGTGACCTCCGCAAAGCCGAAGACGACCGCCGTGACGACCCGCTTCGTCCCCGTCACGACCCCCGTTTCGACCTACGATCCGAGCCTGCCTTACGACGATTCCGGCGATTTCGGTGCAACGCTTCCGCGCGTCTTCGCGCCCGAAGGCGTCGTTGAAAAGACCGCGAACTCCTATCGCTCGCACGACGTCTACGCGACCCTCTCCTGCTATTCCGAATACGGCACGGAGATCTACGTGCAGGACATTTACGTGCGCAATATCGACAATATTTACACGGCATACAGCAACAAGCAGCGCTATTTCTCGAGCTATATCAAAGAAAACGAACCGATCGGCGCCCTCTCGGGCGACCTCTGGACGTACAACGCGAAGATCTGCGTCCGTAACGGCGAGCTTCTGAAAAAATCCGGCACGCCCGAAAAAGACGTCCTCGTCCTTTACTGGGACGGCACGATGGAAGTCTATACGCCGAGTCCCTCGACCTACGGCGGGCAGAAATACAACTGGAACGAGATCTCCGCAAAGGGTCCCTACCAGATCTGGAACTTCGGTCCCCAGCTCGTCCTCGACGGGCAGCCGCTGACGAAATTCAATTCCGGCGTTACTCCCGCGAACCCGCGCGCGGCGATCGGCTATTTCGAGCCGGGCCACTACTGCTTCGTTTCCGTCTACGGACGCGGTCCGAACCTCGCCGGCAAGCGCACGGAAGGCATCAAGATGTCCGAGCTTTCCAAATTTATGGCAAACCTCGGCTGCACGCTCGCCTTCAACCTCGACGGCGGCGGCACCGCGCAGTACCAGTTTCTCGACAAGTATATGTATATGTGCTATGAAGACGGCAAGGGACGCGGACTCACCGACGTCATCTGCTTCGGGGAGGTGAACTGAAATGAAATTTATCAGAAATCTCCGCAAAGCGATCCGCTCGTCGATCCCGCACCTTGAGATCGTTTTCTGCCTGATGTTCACGACCTTCTTCATCGTGGACTGCTTCAACAACGCGATGATGTTCATCACGCATCCAATGAGCAAGGCGCTGACCGCCGTGATCGGCGTTTTCGCGCTTTTCGTGTCGATCATCCTCATTTTCGCGCGCAGATACGCGATCTTCCACGGGCTCGTCAGCGACGAAATGCCGCTCGACGCGTGTTTTTCTCTCCTTCTCATGCTCGTCTTCGTCATTTCGCTGATCTTCTGGGTCTACGATCTGGTCGTTCCCGACCGCCTCATCTACACGCAGCGCCTCGTCAAAAACATTCTGATGTTTTTTGCCCTGCAGTCGTTCATAGCGTCGATCCTCACGATCAGACTGCAGAGAAAGATCTTCAGGTACAGACATCACATTCACCGCAAACGTCATCACAAGGAGCGTCGGTATGAATAATCCAATCTACTCCTACGAAAAGACCGACCTTCCGGTCGAAAGAAAGCCCTCCCCCGTCAAGAATATTCTCATCGGTCTTGCCTTCATCGCGCTTTACTTCGTGATGCAGATCGTCGTGACGATCGTTCTCGAGGTGGGTGTCACGCTCGGCACGACCGCCGACGAATACGAAACGCTCGCCCTCTGGGAGCAGGCGATCATGGACAAGACGCTCGCCCTCAGCAACATGATCATCGTGATCGCCGCGGCGATCACGCTCCTCGTGATCGTTCTCGTTTTCCGCAAAGATCTCCCGAAAGAACTGAATCTTAAGAAAGTTCCGTTCAAAGTGGTGCTTCTCGGCGTCGTCTGCGGCATCGCCTGCAGCTTTTCGCTCAATCTCTTCTTCTCGTTCTTGCCCGAAAGCTGGATCGAAAGCTACAACGAAGATTCCGCCGCCCTCTCCGAAGGATCTTTCCTCGAAACGCTTCTGGGCACGGTCGTCGCGGCGCCGATCATCGAAGAGGTGACCTTCCGCGGGATCGGCATTTCGAGATTCCGCAAAGTGATGCCGACGTGGCTTGCCGTTCTCATCATCAGCGTCGTCTTCGGCGTTATGCACGGCAATTTCGTCTGGTTCATCTACACCTTCGCGCTCGGCTGCGGAATGGGATTCGTCTTCGTCAGGCAGGATTCGCTCTGGGCGAGCCTCGCGATCCACGCGGGCTTCAACAGCGTCAGCTTGATCAGTTTCGCGATCCGTGACGTTCCTCCCGCGACGGAATATTACGTCAACATCGTTTACGAAGCGGTCACGTTTGCGATGATCCCGATCGCCGCTCTGACGCTTTGGCTCCTTCTTCGCAAGAAGATCGTCGGGAGATCTGCCGAATGAACAGAAAAATCGACGAACGCCGCGCAAAACTGACGGCGGATCTACTTCTCTCGCGCGTCAATCTTCTTTTTTTCACGCTGATCTGCCTCGTTGACGCCGTTCTTCTTCTATTCAAGATCAATTTTCCGCTTCACTTAATGATCTCGAAGCTTGCGATCTTTTTCGGAATGATTTTCGGAAAAGCGGGCGTTATGCTGATCGTATTCGGATTTCTTATGATTTTCGTGTACGGCATCTGCTGGCTTTGGGCGAAGAAGAATCCGTTCTATCTGCGTGCGGCGCAGATTCTTCTGTGGATCGATGCTGCGATCAACCTTTGTGCTTTCTTTTTCAACGTGCTGCCGGACGGATTTTTCGATCTTCTGATCAACCTTCTGTTCCACGTCTATATGCTTTTTATGATCTCGAAAGGCTCCCGCGCCGTAAAAGGGCTTGACGTATTGCCCGAATCGGTGGATGAAAATTCCGACCCATACGAGATTTTCAGACAAGAGAATAACGAATAACACCAACAAAAAAAACGACGCACCATACGTTGCGTCTTTTTTTTGTTGTTTGCCTCCCTCCGGGGGGGCAAACGGATAACCGCGTTGTTCGCACAAACTCGTAGGGCGGGGGCTTGCTCCCGCCGAATACAAACGGTAATATCGAAAAACAAATGATTTCGGCATTTCATTTGATAGAAACAATGAAATATAGCGATACCTTCAGAGGCGGCGGGAGCAACCCCCCGCCCTACGATGTCGGTGCGATCGTTCCCCGTAGGGACGGCGTCAAGCGCAGAGCGCCGACGACCCGCGCCCTATGCGTTCACGCGTTTTTTATTTCCCTTTTATTCG
>JAZLHQ010000237.1:0-6083 GCA_045616925.1 Eubacteriales bacterium
CGGCCGTCGTGACGGCGTTTGTCGTTGTGCTTCCTTGCGTTTCATCGGCTCCGATTTCGGTCGTCATGACCGTCTGCGCAGGCGTCGTCGCTGCGGTCTTGCCTTCCTGCGTCTTGTTTTTGCCGCAGGATACGATCGTCAGAAGCAGCGCCGCCGCCGCGAAAATAAGCAGATACTTTTTCATTTTCAGACTTTCTCTCCCTCGTTCGGGTCGTCGGTGACCTCCGGGCCGCTCGTTTTGATGACGTCGGCGTCAAGAAGCCAGATCTTCAATTCGGGTGCTTCGTATTTTTTCATTCTTTTTTCTTTCTCCTTTTTCCGTCATTTGCCGGAGACGAAGGCGAGTGCCGCTGCGTGATATTCGTAGAACGCCGCCATCGCGTTCACCGCCGCTGCGTCCTTTTGGTCGGTCTTGCCGCTGTGCGCGTTCATGACCGCCGCGCAGTAATCGAGAACGGAGCTCTTGAGTTCATAAGCGCCGTTGACGGTCACCGTGAACGCCGTATTGAGTTCGGTCGCGGTGATATTTTTGACCGAAACGACGTAGGTTTTGCCCTTATAGAGCTTGACCTCGACCTCTTTGCCTTCTGCGCAGGTCGCGGTCGGCGCCGTGCCGTCGCTGACGACCACGTAGTAGTTGAGCGCCGTCGCGCTTTCGAAATAGACCGTTCTGCCGTCGAAGGCGAGATTTTCGGTATTGGCGGGCGCCGCGAAGCCGTCCGTCAACGTAACGTCTGCGACGCTCAAATCGCAGTCGGCGTAACGGAGCATTTCGGGATAGCCCTCTCCGCTTCCGTCGCGGTCGATCGTCACGTTCGTATGGATGCTTTCAAGGTAGTTCTGCGTGTAATATCCGTAATTGGCGAGCTTTTTGGCGAGGGTCTTCATTTCGGCCGGAAAATCGCCGTTGACGATCTCCGTCACGTAATCCTTGACGGAGAACGTTTTCACGTAATCAACGCCGCCGTAAGAGAAGGTCGCCGTGACCTCAGTCGCCATTTCGAGAACAGTTACCGGGCAGGTGAAATAATATCTGTCTTCCACGGCGTTCAGCTTGATCTCGCCGCCGAGCGTACGGCTGCCGACCGTGAATTCCATCGTGCCGGTCTCGACCGCGCCCTGCGGGAGAGCTATATAGAAGTTGAGGTTGACGTCGTCGGCAAGGGTAAGAGACGCGCCGGTGTAACGAACGCCGCCCTCGATGATCGTCAAGTCGGTTTCGTCGCCGATCGTTTCGATCGCCGTGCCGTCAGCATACGCCGTAAGGTCATCGGAGAGCACGATCAGTTCGGGAGCCTGTTCGGCGCCGATGCCGGAGCCGATCGCTCTGCCGCCGACTGCGTGGAGGCTAACGACGCCATTGATCACGATTTCGGTAATTCCGCCGGAATAACCGCCTCCGATACCCGCGGCGTTTGCGGCGTAAGCGGAGCCCGCGCTGCCTTCGGCTTCGATCATACCGCCGTTAAAGACGATCGTTCCGCTCTTGCCGTAGGCGCCGCCGCCGATGCCCGCTGCGTCCGAAGAGCCGTAAGCCTTGATCTTACCGCCGTTGACCGTGAGGTCGCCTGCCGTACGGTTATTGTAGTTGCCGCCGATACCCGCGACGCCGAGGTCGCCGCCGTAGGCGGTGATGCCGCCCATCTCGTTTCCGGTCGACATCGAGGAGACCGTCAGCTTGTTGCCGGAGGTCAGAAGAACGCCCTTCTTTGCGGTGAGCGTCACGCCGTCCGCAAGGACGAGTTTCACGTCGCCGGAGATCGTCAGGACGTCTTTTACTTCAACGTCGTTTTTCACAAGGAACCAGCCGCTCTCAAGCGTGGTTTCTCCGTTGTAGGTAATGAATCCGTCGGGCAGACGGTTTTCGCTGCCGTTTTCGTCGAAATAGCCCTTCTCTTCTCCGATCAAAGCGCCTTTTTCGTCGCCGTCGGAGGTGTAATATACGTTCAGTTCACCGTTTTCTTCAATCACGATACCCGAAGAAGCGTCGAGCGTAACGCCGTCCGCTATGACGAGGGTGACGCTTCCGCGGATGACGAGCGGCTCCGTCAGAGTGTAGTTTTCGTCGACGTAGTACCACGCCGAGTTCGTCAAAGGATCGTTCGCGCCCGTACGGTTGACGTAGGGCAGTTCGGTATAGCCCTCATAGGTCTCGACGGACGTGGGAAGCGCTTTCTTATTCCCTTCGCCGTCCACGTACGGGAGGTACGTTTTGCCGATGAACTGTCCCTTATTTTCGCCGGGATACGCCGAATAGAGGTTCATCGTGCCGGACGCGGGAAGGATCACGCCTTCGGTGCTGACCGTCACGCCTTCACCGATAATGAGATAAGCACCCTCCTCGACGGTGAGTTTTCCAGAGAAACGGACGTCGTCCGTCGCATAGTACCAGACGCCCGCCTCGAGCGTTTCGTCCCCCGGTGTGAGGATCCTGCCGATCCCTTCGGAGAACCTTTCGCTCTTGCCTTCTTCATTCAGATAGGAAGCGTCGAAAAAGCGGACCGATGCGATAGGTGCGTCAGCGTTGAAGAAATCTTCTTCCGAATAGATTTTGTGTCCTTTGATATCGAACGCGCGCATCGGAGTAGCACAAAGATTCACTTTGTTCGAGGGAATGGCGGACTTAAAATTTCCTTCAATGCGCACGTCGCCGCCGGTGATTTCTGTGTTAGCACCGATGCCGTAATCGCTGCCGTCGGTGCTGTCGTCACTGACGAAAACGTTTCCGCCGGTCACTGAGACATTCACGTTGCCGCCGCCGACGACGTATTCGGAATTATATCCGTATGCGCACACGACACCGCCTTCGATCAATACGTCGCCGCCGTCGTTGTTAAACGCGGCGCCGATCGCGGATCCATCCTCAAAGGCGTGCGCTTCAACGTAGCCATTAATGATCTCAAGAGAGCCGAAGGTGTTATTCGATCCGCCCTCGTCCCCTTCCTGACCGCCGCCGATGGCACTGTCACCGTCGATATCGTACTCACCCGACTCGTAGTGCTTGGCGTCGGTGTGCCGACCGTAGCGCAGCGTGTAGGCATACAGTTTGCCCATGCGCTCGCCGTCCGACTGGGAGGTGATCGTGAGGCTCGTGCCGTCAGGTACGTTGATACCCTTGTTGGCTTCAAGCTTCACGCCGTCGCCGAGGACGAGCGTAACGTCACCGGTTACGGCAATTCTCTCGTTCACGGTCATTGATCTGCCGACGAACCAGAAGCCGCCGTCCAGCGGATTCTCTATGCCGCATTGACCGTCGTAGAAATGCGCGTCTGCCGGAAGGATGACGCTTTCGCCGTTTTTGTTGAGATAGGTCAGTACGCTGCCGACGAATTGTCCGGCGTCGGCGCCCGTTGAAAACGTCCCGATGGCCGGCTCGCTGCCGAAGTAGCCGACGCTCGCCGTCAGGGTCACGTTGTCGGCGATCAACAGAAGGGTGTTCTCGTTTTCAAGAGAAATGACGTTCGCCGTTCCGCTTGCCAGAACGAGGTACGATCCGTTGCCGAGGCTCGGCGATTTCGGATCGAACACGACCGTTCCGTCGGGAATGAGACGGATGCCGTTTTCGGAAAGGTACTCTTTGATGACCGTGCCCGTCATCTGACCCGCGTCTGCTCCGTCAGAGAGCGGGCAGACCTCGAGGGTCGCGTGTTGGGTCACATAAATGCCCTTCGGCACGTCAATGCTGACGCCGTCCGGGATGATGATATGCGTATCTGCGCTGACGAGGACGCCCGTTTTGGGGGTAACGTCCCTTCTGACGTAATACCAGCCATCTTCTTCATCGAGGCAATTCTGTCCCGTGTAGAGTGTCACGTAATCACCGAGATTCTTACCGCACGCCCTGGTCAGCTTTTCTCCGTCGAATACGCCGTGGTTGGCGTTATCCGACATATAGTAGATATCGAGCGTGCTTCCCTTCGTCATCACGTAGCCCTTCGGCGCGCTGAAGACGACGTCGTCGACAATGAAGAGGGATACTGCGCCGTCAATGACGAGCGGCTCATCCGCCTCAAAACTGTCGCTGACGAGGTACGCCGCTCTGAGGAGCGTTTCGCCGTTATGGACGAGCATATCCGTCGGGACGTTTTCTCCGCCGCCTTCCCCGCCGGCTTCGTAAACGTTGCCGGTGAAGACACCTTTTCTCATGCCCGTGGACGCCGTTCCTACCCTGAAGGAGCCCTCTTCGGTAAAGAAGACGTCCAGAGTCGCGTCAAATTTCACACCGTCCGCGAGAACGAGCGTAACGTCGCCCGAGATCAGAAGGGGCTTTTTGAGCGTGACGCTGCTGCCTACGTACCATTCTCCCGAGGTCAGGACCGATTGATTTGAATACGTTTTCGGGTTGCTCATCGCGGCGGGTGTTCCGTCGGAGAGATAATAATTCTTCGAGGTTATGAAAATATTATAGGGGCTCTTTGACAAGACGGTACTGAAGGTGCTGCTGCTGAACCAGCCGTTCTGACCCTTATCGACGTAACCCACCATGTCGGATGCGAGTTTGGTAGAAGATGAGATTGTGTACCTTCTTTCGCCGCCGCCGATGGCGATCTGTGTCGCACTTGCGATGACCGTTCCTCCGTTGATCGTAAGATTGGCGCCAGTACCGTTAAAGCCGCCGCCGATGGCAGCCGCGTTGTAACTTCCCTTAGCTTTGACAATGCCTCCATTGACCGTAAGCTTTCCGCCGTTCGTTGAGAAATCGTCGGATTGACCCGAAACGAAGCCCTCTTTAAGGTATACTCCGGCTCCGCCGCCGATGCCTGCGCCCGATCCGCCTTCCGCCGTAACGACACCGCTGTTGACCGTGACGTCGCAGCCGTTTCCGCAATAGCCGCCGCCGATGCCTGCGCCGCTGGAAGCTCCGTACGCGTTGACGAAACCGCCATTGATCACGAGCGTTCCGCCGCTGTGTCCCCCAAAGTACCGGTCGCCAGTGCCGATTCCGGTACTTGCGTAGTACTTTTTATTCGCGTTGAGGGTTCCCATCTCGTTGCTGTACGACTGTGCGAAGATCGTCAGTTTATGACCCGAAGAGAGGGTGATACCGGATGAGATGTTCGTCGTGGTCCCGTCGATCAGAATGATCTTGACGTCGCCTCCGATCTCGAGGCGGCCGTTGAGACCCTTGCCCCAGAAGATATACCAGCCGGACGCCAGATTCGATTCGCCGTTATAGAGCTTGATACCGTCGGGGAAATTCTGAACGGCTCCATTTTCGTCAAGATATGTTCCCGAATCGATCCTAATACCTTCGAAAGCGCCCTTTTCGCTTCCAAGGGACTCGGTATAAAACGCAAAGGATCCGCCGTTTTCGACCATAAAGAGACCCGCTTTCAGGACGTTGCGGTCGGTAATGATCAACTCAACCGCTCCGGTCGCCGTAATGGGACCTTCGATCTCGTAGTCCTTCGTGACGTAGTAGGTACCGGCCGCAAGGGTCGTTTCACCGTTGTAGATCGTGAAATCTGCGAAATTCTTCGCTTTTCCCTCTTCGTCGTACGCGCGCGCGCCGAGGACGCGGCCCTGCGCGTCACCCGTTGACGTCGTGAAGACGTAGAGCAGATCCGATATTCTGCCGAACGTTTTTCTGCCGCCGACGCGGAAATCGACCGTCACGCCGTCCGCAAGTACGAACTGCGATTCTTCGGAGACCGTGAGCCTTGTCGAAGGCGTGAAATCTTCCATAACGAAATAGAAGCGATTTCCGAAGCTCGTATCGCCGTCGTAGATATCGAACCACTTGGGGAAAGCTTTTGCCTGACCCTTATCATAATAGGTACAGGGACCGATCAGCACGTCTTTGAAAGGTGAAAGACCGCCGTTAAGATGTCCGACGTCCGTCTGATAACTGTGGCTCGTGAAATCGTAGTAAGCCGACAGTTCTTCGGCGAGCGTTACGTCACCGCGAACCGCGATATTTCCTTTCGCGTGCGTATAACCGCCCGCAAAATTGACGGTGTTCGCCCAGATCGCTCCGCAATCCTCACCGCCTCTATTTTTCGCGATCACGACGCCGCCGTAGATCGAGACGCTTTCGGCGAGGCATTCGTCGCCCGCGCCGCCGATCGCAGCGCAGAACGCAT
>JAZLHQ010000238.1:0-3851 GCA_045616925.1 Eubacteriales bacterium
CGGGGATGTCGAGCGTCACGATGCGCTTCGATTTCAGAACGTCGGGGACGTCCGCGAAGGCGATGCGCCGCGCGAGCCCCTCGACGATCGCCGTTTTTCCGACCCCCGGATCGCCGATGAGACAGGGATTGTTCTTCTTGCGGCGCGAAAGGATCCGCTCGACGGCGTCCGTCTCCTTTTCCCTGCCGATGACGGGATCGAGGCGTCCCGCCGCCGCTTTTTCGGTCAGATCCTGCCCGAAGGTCAGAAGCGCGCTGCCTTTCGTATCCTTCTGCGTCCTGCTTCTGACGCCCGCCGTGTTTCTGACGGGATTTGCCGAGATCCCGATCATTCCCTCGAGGTCGGAGATGATCTCGCCGACGGCGCAGCCCTGCGCGAGCAGAAGGCGCGTGCCCGCGCACTCCGGCTCGCTGACCATCGCGAGCAGAAGATGCTCGGAGCCGATCTTGTCCTGTCCGCTCCTGCCCGCCTCTTTGGCGGAATTTTCGATGATCCTTTTAAGCTTCGGCGTCACGTCCGCGCGGCCGTTTTCACGGCTGCTGCCGGCGCCCGCCGTTTCGAGCAGAAGCTCGCGCGTACGCGCGCCCGTGATCCTGTGCGCCTTCAGAACGTTTCCGGCGGCGCTTTCGCCGCCTTCGAGAAATCCGAGCAGAAGATGCTCGGTACCGATATAGGTATGTCCGAGTGCGCGCGCGATCTGCATCGCGCCCGAAAGCGCCTCCTGCGCGCCCGGAGAAAACTGTCCGTTCATAACAAAAACCTCCCGAAAGACCGTCACGTAATTGTATGACGTCTTTTCGGGAGTTAAACACGGAAAACCGTTTTTTATTCAAAAAGGGAGACGAGATAGAGTGCGCAGTCGCGCTCGAAGAAGAGGTCGGAGACGGTGCCCGGCGTGTGCAGACCCGGACGCACGACGAGAGGAAAATCGAAATGCAGTTTTACGTTGTCGATCTCGTCCGCGCTGACGGCGAAGCGGAATTTGCAACCGCTGCTTTCGCAGATGTGCGAAAGCACTTCGTGTATCAGCGTCCGTCCGCCCGAGAGGCGCGTAAAATCGCTGAAGGACGCGCTGTCGTTCGTATAGAACGGCGGGTAAAGCCCCGTATAGACGAGGTCGATGCCGAGGATCTCCGCGGTCGAAGTGAATCTGACGGAAAGTCCGTTCTGCCCCGAGCTATCGAGCGCGATGCGGGACGCGTGCGACAAAAGCAGACTCAGCATAAGCGCGTTTGCGTGTGAGGATTTCATTTTTTCCTTATCGAGAGACGAGCAATCGCTGCGAACGGGATATCCGAGCCTCGAGAGCGTGCGCGGGAACGTGTCGGAGAGCATCAGAACCGTTTTATAAGCGCCGTGCAGAGTGCCCGGATCTTCGTTCTCGAATCTTGCAAACAGCGCGTCGAGGATGACGTCCACGCGGCGGTCGATACGCGCGTTCAGCGCGTCCGGCGCTTTATCCGTACTCTTCTGATCAAGAAGCGAAGCGCAGCGCACGACGTCGCAGATCTCGTAGGTACAATCGAGCAGGCGCTTTTCGAAAAGCGTATAATCCGCGCTGCACGGGCTGTTCTGCATGACGGGCGGAAAAATCCATATATACTGATCTTTGTTCTGCCCGTGAGCGGAGACGATCGCGTTCATCACGCGCTCGCCGGTGTCGATCGAAACGCGCTTGGAAAGGCGCGGGCTCACGCCCTTCAGGATCGTCGAAAGCTCGGGGCCGTGGTAGAGGTGGGGGCCGATCTTCGTCATTCTCTTCGGAAGACGGATGTGCTGCATCGCCGACGCGTTTTTATAGAGCACGACGCCTTCCCCGTCCGAAACGAGAACGGGAATGCGCATTTTTTCAAGTCCGACCGAAAATTCGGGGTATTTCATGCCGATAGTTCCTCTTTTTCATAGCGTTCATCTGTTCTTCGGTTCTATTTTACTACATATTTGAGAAAAAAGCAAGCGCTTTTCGGTATTCTTTGTTATAATTGTAACAAAAATAAAAAATTTTCAAAAAACCTCTTGCATATTGACGGGTTTTGGGTTACAATATGGAATGGTTGAAATTTACAAATAAATTTTTATTTTTCAGGAGGATTTACCCATGTCCGTAAAAGTTGCCATTAATGGTTTCGGTCGTATCGGCCGTCTGGCTTTCCGTCAGATGTTCGGTGCGAAGGGATATCAGGTCGTCGCCATCAACGATCTGACCAGCCCCAAAATGCTTGCTCATCTGCTGAAGTACGACTCCGCACAGGGCAGATACGATCACGAGATCTCTGCCGATGACGAAGCAGGTACCATCACCGTAGACGGCAAGACCATCAAGATCTACGCTGAAAAGGACGCTAACAACTGCCCTTGGAAGAAGCTTAAGGTCGACGTCGTTCTCGAGTGCACCGGCTTCTACTGCTCCAAGGAAAAGTCCATGGCACACATCAACGCAGGCGCAAAGAAGGTCGTTATCTCCGCTCCCGCGGGCAACGATCTGAAGACCATCGTTTACAGCGTCAACGAAAACACCCTGACCGCTGACGATCAGATCATCTCCGCTGCATCCTGCACCACCAACTGCCTCGCACCTATGGCGAAGGCACTCAACGACTACGCTCCCATCCAGTCCGGTATCATGAGCACCATTCACGCTTACACCGGCGACCAGATGATCCTCGACGGCCCGCACCGTAAGGGCGACCTCCGCCGTGCTCGCGCAGCCGCTATCAACATCGTTCCGAACTCCACCGGCGCCGCTAAGGCAATCGGCCTCGTCATTCCCGAACTGAACGGCAAGCTGATCGGTTCCGCACAGCGCGTTCCCGTTCCCACGGGTTCTACCACCATCCTGACCGCAGTCGTCAAGGGTGAGAACATCACCAAAGAGGGCATCAACGCCGCTATGAAGGCACAGGCTTCCGAGTCCTTCGGTTACAACGAAGACCCGATCGTCTCTTCCGACGTTATCGGTATGCGTTTCGGTTCCCTGTTCGACGCTACCCAGACCATGGTCTCCAAGATCGGCGACGATCTCTTCCAGGTCCAGGTTGTTTCGTGGTACGACAACGAGAACTCCTACACGAGCCAGATGGTCCGCACCATCAAGTATTTCGCAGAGATCTGATTCGCAAGCGAATAAAAAAACAGACCCTTGGGGCACCCTCCGTAAGGAAGGTGCCCCAAAGGAGGCTCTTGTATCTGAATTAAAAATGTTTTCCTTGAATGCGGTGTAGCCTTATCGGTTACGCCGTTTTGATTTTTAAGCGCTTCTGGAATGCTTCTTCCATCTCTTCCGGCGTCATCGGCTGCACGATGCCCACGCCATTGAAATAGATATCCAATAACTGAACACGCTTACCGTCGACCTGCTTTGGTGCGTATACGACGATTTTCTCAATGTATTCGTGCACCAACTCTGCAGTCAGTTCCTTCGGCTCAGTCATGGATTTCACTCTCTCGATGAACCTTTGCAAATTATCAGATTGATCTGTCTGTACCGAGAGAAAGGCCTCTGCTTCGGGAACCATGTCCTTTAGCTTCGCCTGTTCCCGTTCCAGAGCCTCACTCATTGCGGCATAGCGTTCGTCAGAAAGCTTTCCCTTGGCGTTATCCTCGTAAAGTTTCAATATCAATCCGTCGATCTCTGTGATACGTTTTTTCACTTTTGAGATTTCCTTCCGTTTTGCGGCAAGCTCTTGCTTTTTTACCGTGCCGTAATGGAGCATCTGTTTTTCTGCAAATTCTTCCTCAAATATCTTCACTGTGCGGAATACCCGCTGCATCGTTTCCAAAACCATCGTGGAAACAACTTTCTCTCGGATATAGTGGCAGGAGCAGGTATCTGTATTCTTCCTGAAAGAAGA
>JAZLHQ010000239.1:0-2264 GCA_045616925.1 Eubacteriales bacterium
CTCGGCGATCGGACCGTACGCGTTCGCGGGCTGCACGGCGCTCAAAAACGTGTTTTTCGCGGGAAAAGAGCGTCAATGGAAGAAAATGCGCGAAAAAACGCAGCTTGATTCCGAAAAGTTCGGCAGCACGTTCACCGAAACGGTCACGCCGATCCCCGGCAACGAGGCGCTCGACCGCGCCGAAATCCATTTCGACTGCGCGAAGTATCTCGCAAACGAGCGTCACCTGTCCCCCGCGGGTTTCATACGCGCGACGAAGGAAGAAACGCTCGCCTTCCTCTCCTACCTGATGCAGACAAGGCACCCGAAAACAGACGACTGCGTCTTTTACACGCCGTTCCACCGCGTCATAGACGAGCGCGAAAACGCCGCTCGCCTGCTTTCGATGATCCGCTCGATGTCCTGCCCGGAGGACGCCTACCGCGCGGCGGCAAATCTGCTCTCAAACACGGCTTTTTATCAGAAAAACGTCTATTTCTGCGAGGATCTCGCGGAATATCTCAACGATTACGGCTACGACGGCGATCTGATCGCAGACGATCTTTATGAGGGCAAGTGCGACGCTTTCGCGGGATCAACGCTCGATCACGATCAGGGCGAGCTTGCGAAATGGATGCGCTCGGTCAAATATCTTGCCCGCCGCAGCTCGCTTTTCGAGATCTTTTACACCGAATACCGTAATTTTCTCCATCAATACGCATAAAAGAGAGGTTAAAAATGAAAATCACGATTTGCTCCAAAGACGAGTACGACGAAAAAATCGCGCCGAAGATCGGCGCCGGCACGGCGCTCATTTCGTTTTTCGATCCCAGATACGACACGGATCCCGTCAGAACCGTTCCCGAGCGGCATTTTCGCGTGAAGATCCCCGATTTCGCCCACGACGAGATCGTTGAACTCGGGCTCACGCCCGAAACGTATTTTCCCGAGGCGATTTCGCTCGCCGCTTTCATCAAATCGGCACTCGGGGACGGTATGAGAATCGTCTGTCAGTGCGAATTCGGACAGGGGCGCAGCGCCGCCTGCGCCGCCGCGATTTATGAATACTACGAAAAAACCGGAATCCGCGTCTTCGCGGATTACCGCTACCATCCGAATCAGGTCGTCTTCAACACGCTTTTAAAGGCGCTCAAAGAGGTAAAATGATTTATTACAAATACGAGATCGCCTTCGCAGCGCCGCTGCGCGGATCTCTGAAATGATGTGACAAATATGGTACATCATTTTCTCTTAAAGTGTTGACTTTTGAAAAATCGCATGCTAAAATATACGTGACGAAACGAACACGGAGGGACGGATATGGCGCTCAAATCTTCCAAAAAGAATTTACCGATCTGTATTCTCGAAATACTCAAAAGATATTCGGACGCAGAGCACCCGCTGAGTCAAAAAAACATTGAAAATTATCTGAAAAATGATTACGGGCTTGAAGTTGACCGCAAAGCGATCAAGCGCAATCTGATGAATCTTGTCGACTGCGGCTTCAACATCGGTTACGAGACCGTCGACCGCACGACAGACGACCAAGAGGTCAACACGATCTGCACCGGCTTCTACTACATCCACGATTTCACGGACGACGAGCTGCGGCTCCTCATCGACAGCACGATGTTTTCGAGCCACATCGACGACCGGCAGCGTCAGGAGCTCGTCAAGAAGCTTGAAAATCTTTCGAGCACGTTTTTCACCGCCCGCCTCGGACACGTCGACGCGATGAAGGGCAAGCCGAGCGCGAACAAGCAGATCTTTTATACCATTAGCTGCCTTGACGAAGCGATCACCGCGCACAAAAAGATCTCTTTCAAATATCTCTATTACGGAACGGACAAGAAGCTTCACCCGAAAAAGCGCTCGGACGGAAGCGAGACCTACGTCGTCTCCCCTTACCGAACGGCGGCACGCGACGGAAAATACTATCTGATCTGCAATTTTGACGGGCACGACGACGTATCGAACTACCGCGTCGACCGCATCGCAGACGTCACGGTTCTCGACGAACCGGTATTTCCCTTCGAAAAAACGCGCAAATCCGGCGGCAGACCTCTCGACCTTGAGGATTATATGGAAAAGCACCCCTATTAACGACATAATAGATGCTTGCCGATATATATACAATGACAAGCATGTACTGTATAAGGCACGAATAAACGCACAAAAGTATTCTCTTATGGTGAAATGGCATGTAAACCGCAGTATTTATCACAGCCCCCTGCGGGTCAGATACTTTCATATCTTATAGGGAAACCTTCGGGCGGACAGATGCT
>JAZLHQ010000240.1:0-5263 GCA_045616925.1 Eubacteriales bacterium
AACGGGTGGAACCCTGTCTTGCGCGGCCGGTGCCCTTCTGTTTCCACGGTTTCTTTCCGCCGCCGGATACTTCGGAGCGGGTAAGGGTGGACTGGGTACCCTGTCTCTGGTTCATGAGATAGGTTCTGACAGCTGCGTGGAGGACTGCTTCGTTGACTTCTGCGCCGAAAACCGCGTCAGAAAGCTCGATCTGTCCGACTTCCTTGCCTGCCATATCCAAAACTTTCATATTAGACATCGTTTTATCCTCCCTCTATTAAACTTTTACCGTATTGCGGATGAATACGATACCGCCGCGCGCTCCGGGAACTGCGCCCTTGAGTGCGATGATGTTCTTTTCGGCGTCAATCTTTGCAACCTCGAGGTTGAGGACGGTGACCTGTTCGTTGCCGTACTGACCTGCCATGTGCTTGTTCTTGAACACTCTGGAAGGCGAGGAGTTTGCGCCCATGGAACCGACTTCGCGATGTACGGGGCCTACGCCGTGCGTCATCTTCAGTCTGTGCTGGTTCCATCTTACGATGACACCCGAATAACCGTGGCCCTTGCTGATTCCGGTCACGTCGACCTTTTCACCTGCTGCAAAGATGTCAGCGGTGACGGTATCGCCGATTTTCATTCCGGAAATATCCTCAAGACGGAATTCCTTCAGGTGCTTCTTGGGAGCAACGTCCGCTTTTGCGAACTGTCCCTTCATGGGTTTGTTCAGTTTCTTTTCGTCGATCGCCTCGAAGCCGTACTGAACTGCCTCGTAGCCGTCTTTTTCAGCGCTCTTGATGCGCGTGACGGTGCAGGGGCCTGCTTCGATGACCGTTACGGGAATGACGTTGCCTTTTTCATCAAAGATCTGCGTCATACCGATCTTTTTGCCGATAATTGCCTTTTTCATTGGTTTTTCCTCCTGTTTTAGTTATTGGTTGGTGCCCTTGTACGTGTAAATTTGGCATCAACTTGACGTAAAACTTACGCGCGGGTTCAGTTCACGATCTCGATCTGAACGCCTGCGGGAAGTTCGAGGGTCGTGAGCGCTTCGATGGTCGCATCAGAGGGTTTCATGATGTCGATCAGTCTCTTGTGCGTTCTCATTTCAAACTGTTCGCGGCTGTCCTTGTATTTGTGGACTGCACGCAGGATCGTTACGATCTCACGGTCGGTGGGAAGCGGAATGGGTCCGGAAACGGCGGAACCGTTTCTCGTTGCGCATTCAACGATCTTCTTCGCTGCCTCGTCGATCAGAACGTGATCGTAGCTCTTCAGCTTGATTCTCAGTTTTTCCTTAACTGCCACTTGATTTTCCTCCTTAATTAATATTAATGGGAATGAAACCGTTTAACACTCTTCCGTGTGTTTCCTGCTCCTGCGTTCATAAAGCCGGCTGGCACGTTGCAACTCTTTCGTGCCCTTCCGGCGCTACGCTCGTAAAATCGGACTTGGTTTCATTTCGCCCGATTGGTGCGGACATACTCCGGCAAAGTTACCCGACGAAAACGGAAGATTTCCGTCGGCAATCTCTGCCTTCTTCGCATCAAGCCTTATGATTCTATCACAAGAGGCCATATTTGTCAAGAGTTTTTTTCATTTCTTTCTCAAAAAGGCCCCCGAAAATAGCCTTGTTTACAAAATGTTTACAATTTATACCGCACGTTTCCCTCGATTTATCTGACGTTTTCAAAAAAATTACCACAATTTACCTGTTTTTCGACATTTTTCGTCTTGACAAGAGTGGTATTTTATGGTATATTGTCGATAAGCAAGGCAATTTGCCTCAACAAATCGAATCATTTATCAAACAGGAGGTTCTTATGAACAACACAGGAGTTACAAGACAGATCGACCGCAACGGACGCCTCGTGATCCCGAAGGAGATCCGCGACCGCTTTGAACTCGACATCGGCTCTTTCGCCGAGATCTTCGTCGAGGGTGATTTCATCATGATCCGCAAGCAGCAGGCGCCCGCCTGCATCTTCTGCGGCAGCGAGCAGAAGCTGACGCTCTTCGGCGGAAAACCCATTTGCGGCAAATGCGTTTCCGACATCGCGACCGTCGCCTCCCGCGACTGACACGAGTTTACAAAAAGTTAAACTCACGGTAAACTCCCGGATAAGTTCGTTATATATAATAATCGGAAAGGATTTCGGAAAGGAGGGGCGCTATGTTCGGCTACGTGCGGCCCGACGCCTCGCGGCTTCTCGTGCGGGAATACCGCTTCTACCGCTGCGTCTACTGCGGGCTCTGCAAGGAATTATCCAAAAAGAACCGGCTGCTTCCCTTCACTCTTTCCTACGATTTCGTCTTTCTGAGCGTTCTGCGCCTGTCCCTCTCGGGTGACGACGTGCAGCTCAAAAAGGGGCGCTGCATCGCGCACCCTCTGAGGCGTGAGAAATACCTCGCCTCCACCCCGCAGCTCGATTATTCCGCGCGCGCGGCGGCGTATCTGCTATACAAGAATCTCGAGGACGACGTCTCGGACAAACGCGGCTTCAAAAAGCTTTTCGCCAAGCTCGGCGTCCCGACCGCGCGCAGGATTGCGCGCAATCACCCGGTCTCAAAAGAATTGTCCTATGAGATCGACCGCGAGCTTTCCGTGATCTCGTCGCGCGAAAAAGAATCCGCCGCCGGCATCTACGACTGCGCGGAGCCGTTCGGGCTCCTGCTCGGCGCCGTTTTTGCCGAAGGGTTCGACGATCCGATGCTCGCCCGCCCGCTCACGGAGCTCGGGCGTCACGTCGGACGGTGGATCTATCTCACCGACGCGCTCGACGATCTTAAAAAAGACGAGAAATCCGGCTCGTACAATCCCTTCCTCCTCTCGGGCGAATCCGAAAAGGAGGATTTCAAAGAGCACGCACTGTTTGCGCTCGATATGGAATTATCGGACGCTTGCCGCGCGCTCGACCTTCTGC
This sequence comes from Eubacteriales bacterium, assembly GCA_045616925.1. GTDB lineage: Bacteria > Bacillota > Clostridia > Oscillospirales > CAG-272 > JAZLHQ01. Next base: position 2,904 of record JAZLHQ010000240.1, read on the forward strand.
CGATCTCCGACGAGGGTCTTCTGCACATTCTGAACAACGTCCTACGCGAAGGAATGCCCGCGGTCTCGCGGGAGATCCTTTATCCGGAGGCGAAAAAGGACGCGGAAGATAACGTGCGTTTCGGCAGAATTCGATGACTAAGGAGCTTACATGAACGATCCCTACAAAGTACTCGGCGTGTCGCGCGACGCGACGGACGAAGAAATCAAGAAGGCATACCGCGAGCTTGCGCGCAAATACCATCCCGACAACTACGCGAACAATCCCCTTTCCGATCTCGTTGAAGAGAAAATGAAAGAGGTCAACGCGGCTTACGACGAGATCCAGAAGATGCGCGCCGCCGGCAATAATTCTTCCTATTATTACAACGGCGATACCGCCGGACAGAGCGGCTCCGCGTATTCGGGGAATGCCGCCGGATACGAAGAAGAGCTTCTGCGGGTGCGGCAGTATATCAACAGCGGAAATTTCTCCGACGCCGAGATGATCCTCGACGCGATCCCTTCGGCTTCGCGCGCGGCGGAATGGAATTTCCTCAAGGGGTGCGTATTGACGCGGCGCGGCTACTACTACGAAGCGATGCGCTACTTCGAGACCGCCTGCTATATGGATCCGTCGAACGACGAATACAGGAACGCCAAAGAAAAATTGCGCAGCAAGAGCGGATCTTACTCAACGACCACGCGCAGTTCGGGCTCGGACTGCTCCGCGTGCGATATTTGTCAAGGACTGATCTGCGCCGACTGCTGCTGCGAATGTATGGGCGGCGATCTGATCCGCTGCTGCTGAGTCCTCTATTATATTAATATGAAGAAAAAAACGAAAAGGATCGCGTTTTCCGCGATCATGACCGCCTTCGGCGTCGTGCTTTTGTGGCTCGGATGCGCGTTCCAGACGATCGACTTGACGATCGCCGCGTGCGCTTCCCTTCTCATCGTCGTGTGTGTGCTGGAGCTTGGCGTGAAAAGCGCCGTCGCCGTCTACGCGGCGACGTCCGTTTTGTCGCTGCTTCTGCTCCCCTCGAAGCTGATTGCCGTGATGTACGCCCTCTACGTCGGGTGCTACCCGATCCTCAAAGCGACCTTCGAGAGGCTGCCGAAAATACTTTGCATCGTTCTGAAAGCGATCTCTTGCGTGATCGGCGTGACGGCGATCCTGCTGATCGGAAAATACGTTTTCCATCTCGACGAAGCGTACACGCCGCTTCTGACCGTTCTTCTCTACGCACTCGCGCTTCTGACGCTTCTCATTTTCGATTACGCTCTGAAACTTCTCATCAATCTCTATCACAAAAAATTGCGGCATCTCTTCGGCATCGACCGACTGATGAAGCCGTAAAATATCAAAGCGCCTGCCGCTCGGCAGGCGCTTTTGGTTATGAAAATTCTCTCATATCAGAAAAATGACAGTTCGTGCGGACGATCTGATAGTCGCCGGAGGCGGCGCCTTTCTCGGAAAGCGCGCGCACGACGTATTCGGGATTCAGATAGTTCCCCTGCTCCGCGTGCAGAACGGCGGTGATCACGCCGTCTTTAAGCGAAAGCGACGCGATCCCCGGACGGATGTCCTCCTCGCGGTCGCCTTTTTTCGAGTGCCTCCAAACGATCATCGGCTCCGAGAGCGCTTTTTCGAGTTTTTCGCCGTCCGGCGCTTCGGTAAAACGGATCTCGTAGGTCGAATAGGTGAGGTCGAGGAAATTCGTCGTCGGCTCGTAGACGTCGAGGATGTTAAGCTCATTCGTCATCGCGTTCTTCCAACGCGCGATGAACTCGTCCTTTTCCATTGGCTCGGTCAGTTTGATATCGAGAAATTCGCACACGCTCTCCGTTCCGACGGAAACGGTCAGCGCAAATACGAGCTTCGGATGCGGGTTGAAGCCCTGCGTGTACCAGATCGGGATCCCCGCGCGGCGGAACGCGCTTTTCAGCGTTCTCGACAGGTCGAGGTGCGAAATGTATTTCATTTTTCCGATTTTTGCGAATTTAACGCGCACGTTTCCGGACAGCACGAGCGTTCACCTCCCAACTTGTTTGCTCCGCAGCCCTGACACTGCTCGCGGCAGTTCAGGCTCGGCTCGGAGCGGTACGCCTTGTCGCGCTCGCGGCGCAGGAACGCCTTCGAGACGCCGCAGTCGATGATATCCCACGGGAAGATCTCGTCGTCGCCCGCGCGGCGGTTGACGTAGAACGCGGAATCGATCCCGCACGCGTCAAAGACGTCCATCCACTTGTCGTAATCGAAAAATTCGTTCCAGCCGTCGAACTGCATCCCGCGAAGATGCGCTTCGTAGATCGCTTTGCCGAGTCGGCGGTCGCCTTTGGCAAAAATACCCTCGAGGCGGCTGACCTTCGCGTCGTGCC
>JAZLHQ010000241.1:0-5975 GCA_045616925.1 Eubacteriales bacterium
GGCCTCCGACTTGAACGCCTTCCGCTCCTACGGAGCGCGCCTCGTCGGAGTCCCCGTCGAAAAGGACGGAATGGACGTAAACGCGCTTGAAAACGCTCTGAAAACCAACGAAAACGTGCGTTTCATCTACACGATCCCGACCTTCCAGAACCCGATGGGCGTCACGATGACGCTCGAAAAGCGCAAAGCGGTCTACGCGCTCGCGAAAAAATACGGCGTTCTGATCCTTGAAGACAACCCCTACGGAGAACTGACCTTCGACGGCACGAAGGTGCCTACGATCAAATCGCTCGATACAAACGGAATCGTTTTGTACAGCGGATCGTTCTCCAAAATCCTCTCGCCGGGTCTCCGGCTCGGATTTTTGTGCGCGAACAAGGCGCTGATCGGAAAAGTCGTGATCGCGAAGCAGATCTCGGACGTCCACACGCCCATGCTCACGCAGCTTCTGGCGACCGAATATCTGAAAAATTACGATCTTGACGCGGCGATCGTCAGAATGCGCGCGAATTACGCGCACAAGTGCAAGACGATGCTCGACGCGATCGAGACCTATTTTCCGAAGGACGTCACGCACACGACTCCCGGCGGCGGACTCTTCATCTGGTGCGATCTCGGTCACGGGCTCGACACGCTCGCTCTCTCGAAGAAAGCGATCGAACAGAAGGTCGTTTACGTCCCCGGCAACACGTTCATGACGAATATGGATCTGCCTTGTTCGGCGCTTCGCCTCAACTATTCTACGATGTCCGACGAAAAGATTACCGAAGGCGTTCGCCGCCTCGGCGTCGTTTTCGGTGACGCGCTGAAATAACGGTTATAACGACAAAAACTCCCTTGAAAAAGGGAGTTTTTGTTTGCGGATATCCGATAATGGACGTCGTAGGGCGGGAACAAGCAAGAATTTCGGTCACACGGCGCGCCGATTTTTATGAAATTACCCCGCCGCCGAGGACGGTGTCGCCGTCGTAAAAGACGGCGGTCTGCCCGGGCGTCGGCGCGCGCTGCGGAACGTCAAAATGAAGGACTGCACCGCCCTTGACGGGCGTCAGAACGGCGTCTGCGGGCGTATGGCGGTAACGGATCTTCGCTTCGCACCGAATCGGCTCAGAAAGATCACGCCCGTCGATGAAGTGCAGATCCGCGATCCGCACGTCCGTTTTGAACAGGTCTTCCGACCTGCCGAGCAGAACCGTGTTGTCAGAAACGTTCAGACGGCAGACGTAAAGCGGCTCGGCGGTCGAGATGCCGAGCTTCTTGTGCTGCCCGAGCGTGTAGTGGACGATCCCCTTGTGCTTGCCGAGAACGTTTCCGTCGGAATCGACGTAATTTCCGGGCAAAGACACTTTTCCGCTCTCTTTTTCGATGAATTCGGCGTATTTCCCGTCGGGCAGGAAGCAGATGTCCTGACTGTCTTTTTTCTCCGCGTTCTCAAAGCCGAGAGAAGCGGCGATTCTGCGCACCTCGTCCTTCGAATAGTCGCCGAGAGGGAAGACGACGCGGGAAAGGTCTTCGCGCCTCAAATGGCATAAAACGTAGCTCTGATCCTTCTTCGGATCGAGCGCTTTTTGGAGGACGCAACCGTTTTCGTCCCGAACGATCCGCGCGTAATGTCCGGTCGCAAGGACGTCGCAGTCAAGCTCGTTTACTTTTTCGAGTAATTTGCCGAATTTGAAATATCTGTTGCAGAGAACGCACGGATTCGGCGTTTTTCCTTCAAAATAGGCGTCGATGAATCCGTTTATCACAGTTTCGCGGAATTCTTTTCGGTAGTCGAAGACGTAAAAAGGGATCCCGAGGCGATCGCAGATGCGTTTTGCCGCCGCTTCTTCGGGGAAAGTACCGTCTTTAGAGGCGTCGAAAAGACGCATCGTGCAGCCGACGCAGTCGAATCCTTTTTCTTTCATCAGATAAGCGGCGGTCGCGGAATCCACGCCGCCGCTCATGGCGATCAATGCTTTCATTACTTTGCTTTGTGCTTGAGCCGCTTGTCGGACTTGACCGCGAGCGACGTTCCGACGCTCTGGAAGATCTGCACGATCACGATCAGAAGGATCACGGCGAGAAGCATGACGAGATATTTGTAGCGGTAGTAGCCGTAGTTGATGGCGATTTTGCCGAGGCCGCCGCCGCCGATGATGCCGCTCATCGCGCTGTAACCGAGGATCGTCGTGATCGCGGTCGTCGCGTTCGAAAGAAGCGACGGGACGCTTTCGGGGATCATCACCTTGAAGATGATCTGAAAAGGCGACGCGCCCATGCTCTCGGCAGCTTCGATGATGTTGGGATTCAGCTCGCGCAGACTCGTTTCGGCGAGCCGGGCGACGAACGGGAACGCCGCGATGACGAGCGGGACGATCGAAGCGACCGTACCGACGGTCGTTCCGATGAGCGCACGCGTCAGGGGCATCACGATGACGACCATGATGAGGAAGGGAACGCTTCTCAAAAGGTTGATGATGACGCCGAGCGTCTTCATAAGCCAGGTGGGCAGGGGCATAACGCCGTCTTTTTCGCCCGCGACGAGCAGAACGCCGAGCGGAAGTCCGATCAGAATGGCGATCGCGGTCGCGGCTACGGTGACGTAAAGCGTCTCCCAGATGCCCATCAGAAATTCGGTTTTGACGATCTCCCCCGCTTCGGAGAGCTTTTCGGGTGAAAACATACCGTTCATCGTTATTTACCCTCCGTAGTATTGTCGGAAAATTCGGCGATGACGCCCGGCGTCTTTGTCAGATATTCGATCGCCGCTTCGGCGCCCGCGTCGCCGCCGGGGATCCCCAGAAGCATGGAGCCGTAGACCTTGTCGGAAATGCAGCGGGTCGACGCGTAGGCGATGTTCGCCTCAATGCCTTTTTCGGACGCCATACGCGCGATCAGAGGCGTCGCCGTCGCCTGTGCGCCGTTGAAGACGACGCGGATGAGGCGCTCGTTTTCTTTTGCGACGATCTGATTTTCGCCGTCTCCTTCGGGGCAGACGAGTCTGCGCGCCGCCTTTGATTTCGGCTGCGAGAAGACTTCGCCGACCTCGCCGGTCTCGACGACTTCGCCGTTGTCGAGGATCGCGACGTGTCTGCAGACGCTCTCGACGACGCTCATCTGGTGGGTGATGATGACGACCGTGATGCCGAGCTTTTCGTTGATGTCACGGATGAGGTCGAGGACGGATTTCGTGTTCGTCGGGTCGAGCGCGCTCGTCGCCTCGTCGCAGAGCAGGACCTTCGGATCGGTCGCGAGTGCGCGCGCGATCGCGATGCGCTGCTGCTGTCCGCCGGAGAGCTGCGCGGGGAAGGCTTCCGCCTTGTCTGCGAGTCCGACCGTTTCAAGCAGTTCGAGCGCGCGCTTTTTCGCTTCCGCCTTCGGAACGCCCGCGATCTCCATCGGGAAGCAGACGTTTCTGAGGCAGTTTCTCTGCATCAGAAGGTTGAAGCCCTGAAAGATCATCGTTACGTTCCGGCGCATTTTGCGAAGCTCTTTTTCCGAAAGCGCGCCGACGTCGCAGTGATCGATCAGAACGGTGCCTTCGGTCGGTCTTTCAAGCATATTGATGCAGCGCACGAGCGTACTTTTGCCCGCGCCGCTCATACCGATGATGCCGAAAATATCTCCGTCCGGTATGGAAATATTGACGTTTCTGAGCGCTTCGACGGTTCCGTCCTTCGTCTTGAACGTCTTGGTCAGATTCTGTATCTCGATCATGGGAATTGCCTTTCAATGAATAGCCGCATCCCGTCGGGGATGCGGCAGTCTGTTTTTCGGTGGATTATTCGGCCTTGAGCGCGTCGAGGTTTGACTGCTTGCCGCCGTAGAGTCCGAGCGGCTCGACGTGGATCGAAGCGACGGACACGATGTGCGTACCTTTCTGCCGGTTGAAATCGTCGAGGTACGGGACGTGCTGGAAGTAGTTCGCGTCGACTTCGCCGCTCTCAACGACTTCGTTCGGAACGACGTAATCAGTGTACTCGATGATCTTGAGGGTGATATCCTTCTCGGCGAGGATCTCCTTCGCTACCTTGAGGATATCGGCGTGGGGGTTCGGCGAGCAGGCGACGGAGACCGTCTTGCCTGCAAGGGCTGCGTAGTCGATGGAAGCGTCAAAGCCGTCCGTCGGTTCGTCAACGGTGGAAACGACGGAGCCCGAATAGGTCTTCGAGATGTAGTCGGCGACCTTCTGGCTTTTGAGGGCTGCGACGAGCGCCTTGATCAGCGGTTCGTTCTCGCTGCCCTGCTTGACGGCGAGGATATTGCCGTAAGCGGAGAAGGAGCCTTCGAGCTTGAGCGCGTCCTTGACGGGGTTCATGCCCGCGTCAATCGCGTAGTTCGAGTTGATGACTGCGTAGTCGACGTCCTTGAGGACATTCGGGAGCTGCGCGGCTTCGATCTCGTTGAAGGTGATGTTGAAGGGATTGTCTACGATATCCTTGACGGTGGCGGTGATGCCGGCGCCGTCCTTGAGCTTGATGTAGCCGAGGCTTTCAAGCAGAAGAAGCGCGCGCGCCTCGTTGGTGGTATCGTTGGGGATCGCGATGGTGAGACCCTTTTTGCCGCAGGAAGCGAAGCAGAAGAGGGAAGCGCACAAAAGCGTGCAGATAAGAAGCAGTGCGGTTAATTTTTTCATGATTTTTCTCCTCATTTTATAGGACTTTTCTTTGAAAATATACCATAATTTTCGCTTTTTGTCAAGAGAAACGGCGTATTTTTGCAAAAAAATACGCCGTTTCTCCGTTTATTTACTTAAATGCTGTGGATTTTTCCGTCGAAATCGGCGTTTTCGTCGATCCCGAGTTTCGCATTTCTGCGATTTTCGAAGAATTTCGTCGCAACTTGCTCGAAAAGCGCGTAAGACAGGACGTCTTCCTCTTTTTCCGCGTAATCCGCGGCTTTTTTGCGGAGTTCGTCGAGCTCGGGTGCGAGCTTGTCGGCGGGACGGTAAGTGATGGGCTCTTCGTCACCGAGGATCTTCTTCCGGAAATCGGGGTCGATCGGCATCGGCGTTTTGCCGTAATCGCCGTGGATGATGCCTCTGAATTCCTTCGTGACCATCTTGTAGCGCTCGCCGAGCAGGACGTTATAGACCGCCTGCGTGCCGACGATCTGCGAAGACGGCGTTACGAGCGGGGGATAACCCGCATCCGCGCGGACGCGCGGCACTTCTTCAAGCACGGCACCGAGCAGTTCGCTCTTGCCCGCCTGCTTCAGCTGCGAGATCAGGTTGGAAAGCATTCCGCCGGGGACCTGATAGAGAAGTCCGTTGACGTCGACTTTGAGGACTTTCGGGTCCATAAGTCCCGATTTCAGGTACTTTTCGCGCAAAGTGTTGAAATATTTGCTGATTTCGTTGAGTTTCGTCAAATCAAGACCCGTGTCGTAGGGCGTGCCCTGCAGAGCGGCGACGATCGGCTCAGTCGGCGGCTGGGAGGTACCGAGCGCCATCGGGGAGATCGCGGTATCGAGGATATCGAGTCCCGCTTCGATGGATTTGAGAGCGGTCATCGACGCGAGTCCCGCCGTATAGTGCGTGTGGAGTTCGAGCGGGATCGTCGGGAACGCGGACTTGAGCGCCTTGACGAGCACTTCGGCGTCGTAGGGCTTCAGAAGTCCCGCCATATCCTTGATGCAGATGGAGTTGACGCCCATATCGACGAGCTGCTTTGCGTAATTGACGTAATATTCGGTCGTGTAGCAGGGACCCGTCGTATAGGAGATCGCGACCTGCACGTGTCCGCCCTCTTTATTGGTCGCCTTGACGGCGGTCTCCAAGTTGCGCGGATCGTTCAGCGCGTCGAAGATACGGATGACGTCGATGCCGTTCGCAAGCGATTTCTGTACGAAATATTCGACGACGTCGTCGGCATAGTGGCGGTAACCGAGGATATTCTGTCCTCTGAAGAGCATCTGGAGCTTCGTGTTTTTGACGTTTGCGCGGATCTTTCTGAGTCTTTCCCACGGATCCTCGTTCAGAAAGCGCAGGCAGG
>JAZLHQ010000242.1:0-4978 GCA_045616925.1 Eubacteriales bacterium
AGAGTCTGGCGGATGACCCAGACGCGCTTTGCGGCGGCGTCGGGGATCGCGTCGGACTACATCATGTGGAGTATGACGTCGGTCGCTGTCGAAAAGATGCTCAAAGACGGCTATACGCCGGGCATTCTCAAGAGCGCGAACTTCCCCGGCGGAAACGACTACAACAAGCAGATCGTCGAGCCTCACTACGAAAAATTCGGCTGGTAAGCGTTTCATCAATCGTTTTTCATCGATCAAATCTTGATTTTTGATTGATGAAAGGCGATTCCGACGGGTCTTCCCGATCCCCGTAGGGACCGGCGCCAAGCGCTGACGCGCAGCGCGCGACGACACGTTTGCCTCTCTCCGATGAGGGAACCCAACCGAATTGTGCGGCATACCCGCCAAACCTTTCACAACAAAAAACCGTTTCTTTCGAAACGGTTTTTTTGATTCAGATCATTCCTTTCGCAAAAAGGATCAAGGGCGTTGACGCCCACGGGTGGCAGAGGCTCGCGTTCGCTTTCTGCTCCTTGCCCCACGCCTCGAAGCACGCAGAGGCGCCTTCGTTCAGCATCGTTTTCCACGATTTTCCGTTGTCCTTGATGATCAGTTCCCGCGCGAGCGCGCTTTCGCCGTTCCGGCAGAGCCCGAAAAGGACGAAATACGCGAAAAATACGCCGCACGACAGCTCTTTTTCGCGGATCAATTCGCAGATCGCCTTCGGATCCCGTGCAAAGCCGAAGAAAAGAGGCAGAGCGTTTGAGTGAAGAGAGCTGTGAGAACTTCCCTCTTTGTCGACGAAAAGATGCGATTTTTCGTCGTAAAACGCGTTCAAAAACGCCTTTTTGAGCGAGTCCGAACGGCTTTCGAACGGGATTTCAAGAAGCTCCGCGAGCTTTTCCGCATAGATCCGCGCGCCGACATAGTAGGCGTTCAGAACGTTGTGTGCGCCGGGGCCTACGGGTTTCGTCAACTCGAAATCGTAGTCGTCCCGAAGGTTCGCGGGCCAGTCGACGAGGTTCCATTTGTCGCTGACGCCGTCGAGGAGTCCGTCCGCGCGGGCAAATTTTTCAAAGTGTTTGAGCGTATTGACGACCGTCGGGAACAAATCTCTGACAGTGTCGATATCGCCGGATTCTTCATAGTAAAGCCAGATTTCGTACAGGAAAAGAAGCGAGTAATCGGCGATTTCCTGTAAGAACGAGCAATCGGCGCACGACAAAAGTCCCTTAGCGATCTGCTCCGAGCGCGCAAAATCGACGAGCGCTTTTTTGAAGAGACGAAAGTCTCCCGTCAGAGCGTAAAACGCCTCGGCGCTGACGAGGAGATCGCCGAGATACTGCCCCCGCTCGCGGATCGGACAATCTACGAAGCCGTCGATCGAGCAGTTGATCACTGCCTGCCGGCAGATTTTCAGCACCGCGTCGAGATCGGGATCGTCCGAATGAAATTCTCTGAATTCCGCGGGATAGATCCGCTCGGTGAACGTGACGTATCGGGGGTCGATCTCGCCCTCGATCTCGAGAAATTCAAACGCGTGCAGATCGTACTGCTCGGCATCGTCTATGCCACTCAGCTGCCAGATCTCCTCACAGGAAGTCTTCAGACACCGCATTTCCGACCGGACGTGCCCGTTTTCGGCGAGTTCCTCGCCGAAAAGGAGGCGGATCCTTCCCTTTCCTCCTTCGGACGCGATTCTGAGCGTGCCCGCCGTGTGAGCGGGCAGCGCGAAGAGATACGACCCCGTGTCGGTCTTTTTGACGCTTATGAACGGCACCGTTTTCCCGATCGCGCAGGGCGTTTCCTGTAAAACCAATGTATGGTCGTCAAATTGCAGGTATTTTGCCTTTTTTCGCTCCGAAAATCCACGGTACAGGTCAATATTTTCAAGTATTGCGGTCTTGTATCCTATGATTTTTCCCGCAGTATAGCGAAGATCTTCGGCGTATTCCCAATCTTCGTCGGTCTCGAGGAGAGCTTTTTCGCCCGAAAATACGCGCATCCAAAGCCCGCAGCGGAGATCTCCGCTGCAGAAAACGCGGTTGCAGAGCCCCTGATACCAGACCCTGACTTCGATCTCGTTCTCGCCGATCTTCAGAAAAGGCGCAAGGTCAACGCGGTTGTAATAATAGGCGAACGGGTAGCCCGGCGCGGGGCCTTCGGCGACTTTTTTGCCGTTGACGTAAAGCTTGTAGTAATCGTCCGCCGTCACGTCGGCGAGCGCTTCCCCGCCCCGATAGTCGAATTTACGATAAAAGACGTAGCGGCGATTCAGATGCCGGTCGTCGGGGGAGTCGTGCCCGCCAAAGAGATCGAGCGGCGAAAGACCCGCAAATTCTTCACTTGTGATCCATTTTGTCATAAATTTTACCAAAAAAGCGCGGAGAACTCGTCTCCGCGCCTTTGTTTATCAGTCTTTTTTGATGACGTCAAGTCCGCCGAGATACTTTTTGAGGCAATCCGGCACGTTGACGGAGCCGTCGGCGTTCTGGTTCTGCTCGACGAGCGCGGGCAGGATACGCGAGGTCGCAAGTCCCGAGCCGTTCAGCGTGTGCAGGAACTCGATCGATCCGTCGGCGCGGCGAACGCGCATATTGCCGCGGCGCGCCTGATAGTCGCGCGCGTTCGAGACGGAGGAAACTTCCTTGTAGCCGTTCATCGAGGGGATGTTGATCTCGATGTCGTAGGTGCGCGCCATCGACGCGGAGCAGTCCTCTGCGGCGAGCTTCACGGTGCGGAAGTGGAATCCGAGGCCTTTGACGAGGTTTTCAGCCTTTCTGACGAGTTCTTCGAACGCTTCGTCGGACTTTTCGGGCAGCGTGTACTGGAACATTTCCACCTTGTTGAACTGGTGTCCGCGCACCATGCCGCGCTCGTCGGAGCGGTAGGAGCCCGCTTCTCTGCGGAAGCAGGGCGTGTAGCTCATCATTTTCTTCGGCAGATCCGCTTCGGTGAGGATCTCGTTGCGGTAGAGGGACGCGAGCGCCGCCTCCGCCGTCGGGAGCATATAGTGGACGCGATTGTCGGTCGGGTTTTCGATCTTATAGACCTCGTCGGCGAATTTCGGGAACTGGCCGGCGGTCAGACCGCACTCGTATTCGAGCATGTGCGGCGGCAGGATGAGCTCGTAGCCGTCCGCGAGGTGGCAATCGATGAAGTAGTTGAGCAGCGCCCACTCGAGTCTTGCGCCCATGCCGCGGTAGATCCAGAAGCCGGATCCCGCGAGCTTCGTACCGCGCTCGTAGTCGATGAGGCCGAGATTCGTGCAGAGGTCGACGTGGTTTTTCGGCTCGAAATCGAATTTACGCGGCTCGCCGTAGTAGTAAAGCGGCTCGTTGTTCTCTTTTCCGCCGGGTTTGAGGTCGGGATCGGGCAGGTTCGGCAGACCGAGCATCACGTTCGTCAGCTCCGCTTCGATCTCCTTCAGCTTCGCGTCGTTTGCGGTGATCGTATCGCCGATCTCCTTCATCGCGGCGAAGATGGGGGCGGTGTCCTTGCCCTCCTTCTTGTACTGCGGGATCATTTTGCTCGTCTTGTTCTTCTCTGCCTTGAGCGTTTCGGTCGTGCCGATCAGCTCTCTGCGCTTTGCGTCGAGTTCGATGATCTTCGCGATATCTTCCTTCGCGTCTTTGCCTTTGTTGAGGTAACGCGCGATGACTTCCTCGGGTTTTTCTTTGATGTATTTAAGGTCGATCATGATTTTTTCCTTCCATTATATATGCAAAGTCTGTAATAAAGCAATTATAACGCTTGCCGTGCGGAATGTCAAGTCTTTTTAGTGATTTTTATTAACACGCGTCCGTGTGTCAAACGGTTTCGGAGAAGAAACCTTCGCCGCAGAGCCTGACGAGCAGCTTTTCAAGGTCGTCGTTGTCCGCGTATTCGAGCTCGAGCTTCTTGCTTCTCTTCCCGTCCACGATCTTGACGTGTCTGCCGAGCGATTTTTCGATCTTCTTCTCGAGCAGCTTCGCGTAATCGACGTTCTTCGGATCCTGCGAAACCTCGACAGCCGCGCGCGGTTTGTAACTGTTGCGGCGTCTGACGTATTCCTCCGTCGCGCGCACGGACAATTCTTCCTTCGCGACGATCACGGCGGCGTCCGGGATCTCATCCTTGTTGTTGAGTCCAAGCAGTGCCCGCGCGTGTCCGGCGCTCAGAAGTCCGTCCACGATCATTTTCCGTACGGTTTCCGGCAGATCGAGGAGACGGAGTGCGTTCGTGACCGCGACGCGGCTCTTTCCGACGGTTTCTGCGACCGCTTCCTGCGTCATTCCGAATTCGGAGATCAGCGAGCGGTACGCGAGCGCTTCCTCGATTGCGTCGAGGTCTTCACGCTGAATGTTTTCGATCAATGAGTATTGTGCGGTCTTTCGGTCGTCCGATTCGACAATCAGAACGGGCACTTCGGTGAGTCCCGCCATGCGCGCTGCTCTCCAGCGGCGCTCGCCGGCGATTATCTCGTACATTCCCATAGCGCCGGGGCGCACGAGGATCGGCTGCAGGACGCCGTTCGCGGCGATCGAATCCGCGAGTGCCTGCAAAGCCTCCTGATCGAAGTTTTTACGCGGCTGATCCGAGCGCGGCTGCATCTCGGTAAGGCGCAATTTGTTGGTATTCTGGTCGGGGGACGTCGTATCGTTCTCAAAAAATATACTGTCGAGACCTCTTCCGAGGCCTTTATTCTTTGCTGCCATCGTGTTTTTCTCCTAATTCGTGTCAGATCCGCTTCATGATCGCCTGTGAGAGCTTGTCGTACTGAAAAGCGCTCTTCGACATCTTGTCAAAATGAACGATCGGCATACCGAAGCTCGGCGCCTCGCAGAGGCGCACGGAGCGCGTGATGAACGGATCAAGGATCTTATCCTTATAATATTTGTTGAGTTCGTCGAGGATCTGCTTCGAAAGATTCAAGCGTCTGTCGTACATCGTAATAACGATGCCGGTGATCTCAAGGGACGGGTTGTAGTATTTTTTCGTCTGCCGGATCGAAAGCATC
>JAZLHQ010000243.1:0-7984 GCA_045616925.1 Eubacteriales bacterium
GATGTTGAAAACGGGGGTCGGCAGTCCGTCGGACTGCACGTCCCGCCACTGATCGCCGCGGCAGAAGCGCTCGTTTTCGTCCACTCTTTTGTAGAGGCCGATGGTGCGCTTGTAGTTTTTACCGTCCTCGTAGGCCTGCCAGGCGAGGGTCGGTTCATGGGTTTGTTTCATATCGGTAGTTCTCCTTTTTCGGATCTCCGGTGCAGCCGGACCGGAGATCAGTAGTGGGCGATGTCCCGCCCGGTCCGGTTCTTATGGGTGAAGAAAGCGGAAAACGGGTCGTCATTAAGGTCGTTGCCCGCGTCCGGCACGAACGACGTCACGGCGTAGCGCAAAGCTTCGGGAAGGTGCGTGACGGCGTGCGGCTCGGAAGAGGCGTCCTCGGGGTGCTGTTTGTCGTGCAGAAGCGCCGGCAGACAGCGGATCAGCTCCGTGCAGGTCGAAAAGATCTGCAGACGCGGCTTTTTTTCGGGATCGTTTTCCGGATGCTGTAAAAACTCACGTAAGTTTCGCCAGCCGGGAATACGCCGATCGTCCGCTCTGATGAGCGGCGGCATACCGGCTTCGGCGCTCATGGTATGAACTCCGGAAAGTCCCGAATCCTGCCTTCTGTTCCAAAGGTCGGGGGAAGCCGCGATATATTCGATCTTCTCGCCGAACGTGTTATTGACGACCGCCTCTGCCGCTCTCGAAAGGGTAAGTCCCGGCTCGGCGAGCTCGCGGTAGACGAAAAGCCTGTCGCCGTCGGAGGCGATCCATAAAACGGCAAGCATATCGAATCCGTAATCAAGGGCGGAGAATCTCTTCCAGTGCGCGGGGATCCTGAACGGCTCGCAGACGTGGACCGATCGGTCGAATTCGGGGAAATACTGTCCCTCGAACACGTCCCAGCTGCCGTTGAGCCACGCTTCCCTGAGACCGCCCGGCAGACTCTTCAGAGCGTCGACGTAGGCGGGATCGTTTTTCATCAGCACCTCGTTGTCGAAGACGCGTGCGGGGATGAAGGTATAATCCTTCGGATCCTCGCCGTCCTTGTAGACGCGGTCGATGAAAAGACGCTTGACCCAGCTGTGTCCGACGCCGCCGGGATTGCAGGTGAGATACATCCGCTTCGGAAAACCGCCGACGCCCCGCAGGCACGCCTTGAAGGTCGAAAACTGGAATTCGGTCAGCTGCGTTGCCTCGTCGAGCGCGATGACGTCGTATTCTTGCCCCTGATAGCGAAGTACGTCGCGCTGGGCGTCGCAGTAGCCGAGGATGATCTTCGAGCCGTTCGGGAAGGTGAAGGTCTTGGCGGTCTCGTTGTAGGAAACGAGACGGTCAAGCTCCGATAGCAGCGGGTAGAGGTGGTTTCCCCTGAGTTCGGGAAGCGTTCTTCGGACGATGAGCGTGCGGATCCCCGGATAGCGAAGGCAGAGAAGGATGAGCTTTCTTCTGAGCGCCCAGCTTTTGCCGCCGCCGCGCGCGCCGCCGTAAGCCACGTAACGGGAAACTGATGCGAAGAACTCCCGCTGCCGTGGGTTCGGAACGCCGAAGAGATGCACGACTTTCGCCGGTTTCTTCTGCTTTTGCGATGATTTTCTCAAATCAGATACCGTCCGTTTCGGGGTCCTGTTCGAGGATCACGCGCACCGTGCCGTTTTCGTCCTCTTCGCAATTTTCACCGAGATGCTCGTTGAACTGTGAAATGAAGGACATATAAGCGGCGGAATTGGGCATTTTCATATTGAACGCCTCGTCGATGAAGGTGGACTGCGCCACGTCGTAGAGCAGCGGGTACGAAAGTGCCAACGCCTTGAAATCCTGCCGGCGTATGCCGGAGAACCGGCAGAAGCCCGCGGCGTTCGGGAGTCTTATGCACTTTTCGTCGTGACAATGCTTGACGTAGCTTTTCAGTTTGCGTCTGAAAACCGCTTCGTTCTCGAAAACGGGACGGGCGGAATCGGCAGAGCGGAAATCTTCGGTCTCTTTCATTTGAATGATCACTCCTTTCCTTGATTGATCGGTGAAAACGGTCGTTTTTGCCGTTTCTTTCGGCTGCACATACATCATAGCAGAGACGAGGGTATGAAACAGTAGCAAAAGGTATTAAAAGGTATGATGTTTTGGAAAAAAATGAAAAAAGCGATCGCCGAAACGGATAAATTGATTGACAAAAAGAGGGGAATGTGGTATGATACCGTTGTATGATTATGGACACGGAGGAGAAGATATGGCAAGAGAACCGCTCGCGAACGCTTTGCGGCCGACGAATTTCGATCAGATCGTCGGGCAGCGGCATCTGTTCGGTGAAAACGGCACGATCCGTCGGATGTGCCGGCAGAATTATTTGCCGAATATGGTCTTTTTCGGCCCTCCGGGAACGGGAAAAACGACCGCCGCGAACATCATCGCCGCCTCGACGGATCTTGAGATCAGTCGCCTCAACGCAACGACCGCGAGTCTTGCGGACGTCAAGGAGGTTCTGAATTCCACCAAAACGATCATGGGATGCAGGGGCGTGCTCCTTTATCTCGACGAGATCCAGTATTTCAATAAGAAGCAGCAGCAGTCGCTGCTCGAGTTCATCGAGGACGGCAGGATCACCTTGATCGCCTCGACGACCGAGAATCCCTACCTTTACGTTTACAGCGCGATCCTTTCGCGCTGCGCCGTCTTTGAATTCAAGGCGGTAAAGGCCGAGGAGATCGTGCCGGCGCTCCGGCGCGGCGTCGATTACCTCAACGCCGAAGAAAAGAAAGAGAAAAAAGCCGCCGACGAAATCCTTCTGAAGATCGCGGGCGCGGCGGGCGGAGACGTCCGAAGAAGTCTCAATCTGCTCGAAAACGCCTATTACGCCTCGGACGACGAGATCACCGAAGACAGCCTTTCGGCGTTCGCCTCTACGGGCGTCGGCAATTTCGATAAGAGCGGGACCGTGCATTACGACCTTCTGTCCGCGCTGCAGAAATCCATACGCGGAAGCGACCCCGACGCGGCAATCTTCTATCTCGCACGCATTCTCGAGGGCGGGGATCTCCCCGGCGCCTGCAGAAGACTGCAGGTCATCGCCTCCGAGGATATCGGCATCGCCTATCCGCTCGCGGCGGCGGTCACGGACAGCTGCGTGAACGCGGCGTTAAGACTCGGAATGCCCGAAGCGTCGATCCCGTTGTCGAACGCGGCGATCATGCTCGCGACGGCGCCGAAATCGAACGCGGCGCACGTCGCCTACGAAAAAGCTGCCGAGGACGTGCGCGCCGGAAAAGGGCAGGAAGAGCCCGCCTATATGCGCCCCATCAACGGCTATACGGGTTATCTGTACCCGCACGATTATCCGAATCATTACGTTTCCCAGCAGTATCTGCCGTCCGACCTCAAAAACGCGAAGTATTTCGAATACGGCACGTCGAAGGCCGAGCAGGCGGCGAAGGAATACTGGGAAAAGATCAAAAAACAAAAATGATATTCTCCCCAAATCCGAATAAGACAAAGGAAGGTACCGATTATGTTATGGGATGAAATCTTGCTGACGGTGATCGTGGGGATCATCGTTCTGCTCTTCGTTCTGATCCCGCTGCTCGCGGCGCTCGTGCTTTTCATCATCAAGTTCGCAACGGGTCATAAAGAGGGCAGGAGACTGCGCACCAACAGCCCGATGAACCGCGTGATCGCCTATATCATGCCGACGAGAAACGACGCGCTCAACTATATCACCGACAGCGTGGATATCGACGCCGCCGAGGAATATATCGCGAAAAAGCGCGCCGAAGGACTCAAAGGCTTCGGAATGATGCACCTTTTCCTCGCGGCGTACGTGCGTACGGTCGCGGAAAAGCCGGGCATCAACCGCTTCGTGCGCGGGCAGGAGGTCTACGCCCGCACCGGCGACGATATTCAGATCATGCTTGCCGTCAAGAAGAAAATGGCGCTCAACGCGCAGGAAACGGTCATCAAGATTCACGCAAAGCCGACCGATACCCCCGAAGATATTTTCAGAAAATTCGACGAACTGATCTCCGCCAATAAGACGGAAGAGCAGAGCAATTTCGACAAAACCGCGAAATTCTTCAGTTATCTGCCGGGGCTCGTCTTCAAATACGCGATCTGGCTGATCCGTTTTCTCGACTATTTCTCACTCCTGCCGGCAGCGCTGACGGAGGTCTCTCCGTTCCACGGCTCGTGCTTCATCACGTCGATGGGCTCTCTCGGCATCCCGCCGATCTACCACCACATCTACAATTTCGGAAACGTTCCCGTGTTTCTGGCGATCGGCGCCAAGAATAAGGAACTTTACCTCGACCGCGACGGCGCCGTGAAGGAAAGAAGAAAAATGGACTTCACGGTCGTGACGGACGAGCGCATCTGCGACGGCTTCTATTACGCGTCCGCGCTCAAGAGCATCCGCAATTACGTTCTGCACCCCGAGAAGATGGACGAACCCGTCACCGTCGTTCCCGATATCGACTGAAATGGACGAAAAAGAAATCACACAAATGAATCTGACCGATATTTCGGTCGTCAGACGCCTGCTTTCGGAGCAGGAAACGAATTTCAAGAAGAAATTCGGGCAGAATTTTCTCATCAATAAATTGGTCGTCGAGCGCATCGCCGACGAGTGCGGCGCGGACGAAAAATGCGGCGTGCTCGAGATCGGACCGGGCATCGGCGTCCTGACGCGCGAGCTGTCGCGCGTATCGGGGAAGGTCGTCGCCGTCGAGATCGACGGCGAGATGGTCGAGATCCTCAAGAAAACGCTTTCGGATCTTACAAACGTCAAGGTCATAAACTCCGACGTGATGAAGCTCTCGCTCCCCGACCTCATAAAGGAGGAATTCGCGGATTTTGACTCCGTCAGAGTCTGCGCGAACCTCCCCTATTACATCACGACGCCGATTTTGATGGCGCTCCTCGAATCCGGGATCCCCTTCAGAAGCATCACGGTGATGGTGCAGAAGGAGGTCGCCGACCGTCTGACCTCATCTGCCGGTGACGACGATTACGGCGCGATCACGGCGGCAATTTCCTATTACGGCAAGGCAAAACGGCTGTTTACCGTCCGCGCGGGCAACTTTATGCCGGCGCCGAGGGTCGATTCCGCCGTTCTGCGAATAGACTTATATGAAAAACCTCCCGTATCGTGCGATCGGGAGAAGCTGATGAAAGTGATCCGCTCGGCGTTCGGGCAGCGCAGGAAGACGCTCGTCAACGCGCTGACCTCCGCGATGCCGGAATACGGCAAGGAAAAGATCGTGAAGGCGGTCACGGAATGCGGATTTTCCGAAACGGTGCGCGGCGAAAAGCTGACGCTTGCGGATTTCGCAAAGATCACGGACGCAATTTTTACGTGAACTGAATCGTTCAGACATAAGAAAGGCAAGAAAATGGCAACCTCCAAAAAGCTCAGCTCGACCTCGATCACGGAAGGTCCGCTGCTCAAAAATCTGATTATTTTCGCGCTTCCCCTGATCGCTACGGGACTTCTGCAGACCGCGTTCAATGCGGCGGATACGATCGTAGTCGGTCGGTTTGCCGCAAACGGCAAGCTCGCCGTCGGCGCCGTGGGCGCGACCGGCTCGCTGATCAATATGATCCTCAATATCCTTTTGGGACTTTCCGTCGGCGCGGGCGTGTGCGTCGCGCAGGCGGTCGGCGCGAAGGATTATAAAAGCGCGAAGGAAACGACGCATACGGCGCTGCTGCTGGCGATCTTTTTCGGCGTGATCGTTGCGATCTTCGGCTTTACGTTCTGCCGCACGTTCCTTTCCTGGATGAAAACGCCCGCAGAGCAGATCGATCTCTCGACGCTTTACCTGCGCATATATTTTATAGGAACGCCGTTCAATATCGTCTATAACTTCATGGCGTCCGTCATGCGATCGACGGGCGACACGAAGCATCCGCTGATCTTTCTGACGATTGCGGGCGCGACCAACTGCGTTCTGAATCTCATTTTCGTTACCGTATTCGGAATGAGCGTGGACGGCGTCGCGATCGCGACGATCGCATCGCAAGCATTGTCCGCGGTGATGATCGTCACCTATATGATGAGAAAGAAGGACTTCGTCTGCCGCATTTCGTTCAAAGAACTGAAGCTTTCAAAGGATAAAGCCCGGCGCATCATCAGGATCGGTCTTCCTGCGGGACTTCAGAGCTTCCTGTTCTCCATTTCGAACGTTACCATCCAGTCATCCGTCAACAGCTTCGGCGCGGACGTCGTATCCGGCAACTCGGCCGCAGGCAATATCGAGGGCTTTATCTGGATCGCGATGAACGCGTTCCAGCATTCCTCGATGACCTTCATCGGACAGCACGTCGGCGCGAGAAAAACGAAGCGTATCCCGAAGATCCTTCTGCTCAATCTCCTGCTCGTCACGGGTATCGGCGCGACGCTCGGCGCGCTCGCATACTTCTTCCGTCATTTCCTGCTCAATATCTACCTGCCCGGTGAAGAGACGGTCATCGCATACGGAGCCAAACGAATGACGGTCATCGCGACGACGTATTTTATCTGCGGTATCCTCGACGTCTTCACGGGTTCGATCCGCGGACTCGGAGATTCCGTTTCCCCGATGATCCTGACCCTCGTCGGAACCTGCGGACTCAGACTTCTCTGGGTGTTTACGATCTTTCAGATGTACAGAACGCAGTATATGCTCTACGCCTCCTACCCGGTTTCGTGGATCATCACCGATATCGCGTACGCGATCGACTTCGTCATCGTGTATAGGCGTCTCGTGAGACGGCAGGCGCTTGAAAACGCGTCCTTCTCGCGCTCGCACAGATCGTGGCTCTGATTTCAATTCCGAAAGGAGAAAAGATATGATCAAGCATACCCCCGCACTCGGCTGGAATTCCTGGAACACCTTTGAAACGCACATCAGCGAGGATCTGATCCTGACGACCGCCGCTGCCATGAAGGAGAAGGGTCTGCTCGCGAAGGGCTACGAATACGTCGTCATCGACGACTGCTGGTCGCTCAAAGAGCGCGATGAGAACGGAAAACTCGTCCCGGATCCCGAAAAATTCCCGCACGGCATGAAGTATCTTTCCGATAAACTGCACGAAATGGGCTTCAAGTTCGGTATGTATTCCTGCGCGGGTGTCGTGACCTGCGCCGGCTATCCGTCGAGCTACGAGCACGAATACACGGACGCCGCGACGTTTGCCGAATGGGGCGTCGACTACCTCAAATACGATTACTGCTTCCATTCGATGGGGCAGCCGGGAATGCTGCTCTATAAGAGAATGGGTCTTGCGCTCGCGAACTGCGGACGCGATATCCTTTTCAGCGCCTGCTCGTGGGGCGCCGATCAGACCTACGGCTGGATCAAGGAAACGGGTGCGAACAGCTTCCGCTCGACGGGCGACATAGTCGACAACTGGCAGTCGATCAAGAAACTCGCGCAGTCTCAGCTGCAGCTGCTTGAATATAACGGGCAGGGCTGCTTCAACGACGTCGATATGCTCGTCTGCGGAATGAACGGCAAAGGAAACGTCGGCAGAGGCGGCTGCACGAAGGATGAATACTTCACGCATTTCGCCCTCTGGTGTATGTTCCAGTCCCCACTGATGATCGGATGCGACGTGCGCGATATGGACGACGACACCCTCGCGCTTCTCACGAATCCCGATCTTTTAAGGATCGATCAGGACGAAAAGTACTGTCAGCCGTTCATCGCCAACCAGAGCCTTACGCGCAATAAGGCGTTGAGCCCCGATCACCCCTATTTCTACGAAAGATACAATCTCGATACGCCCGTGCTCGCAAAATACCTCTCGAACGGCGATATCGCCGTGATGGCGGTCAACTTCTCGGACGGCCCTTCGAGCCGCTGGTCGCAGTCCGTCCTGCTCGAATCCTTCGGCATCCCGTATTCGAGCGGCAAGACGCTCAGTATGCGCAACGTCGTGACGGGTGAGGTCACGGTCTGCAAAAACGAGATCTGCTCGTTCGCAGTCCCCGCGCACGGCACGCAGGTCTTCATCTGCAGCGTCGTCGACA
>JAZLHQ010000244.1:0-5302 GCA_045616925.1 Eubacteriales bacterium
GTATTCCTATAGGTATCTCAATAAGCAACAACGAAAAAACGGCGGCAAAAACAACGGCGAAAACCGCTTAGCAGGGCGTTTCCTCGAATTCCTCGAAGAGCGTAAAAAGCACGAGAAGTGCGCCGAAAGCGCCTAAAAAACAGGTAAATACCGATCTTAAACTGCGCGTTATGCAGCTTGGCGGACTCGGTACGATCGGCGAAAATCTGACCGTGATCGAGTGCGGGGACGATCTGATCGTCGTCGATTGCGGCATGGGATTTCCCGACGACGATATGCTCGGCATCGACCTCGTGACCCCCGATTTTACCTACCTTCTGAACAACAAAGACAAGATCCGCGGCGTCTTTCTGACCCACGGTCACGAGGACCACATCGGCAGTGTGCCGTACCTTCTGCATTCGCTCGATCTGCCGATCTACGCGACGCGTCTGACGCTCGGCATTCTGAGAAACAAGCTCCTTGAACAAAAATACGATTTCGAGCCGCGTCTCTTCTGCGTCGAGGCGGGCGAGAGCGTACGCGCCGGCTGCTTCTCCGTCGAGTTCATCCGCGTCAATCACTCGATCGCGGACGCCTGCTGCTTTGCGATCCGCACGCCGCTCGGCACGATCGTCCATTCGGGCGACTTCAAGCTCGATCTGACGCCCGTCGACGGTGATATCATGGATATTTCACGTTTGGGACAGCTCGGAAACGAGGGCATTCTGCTCCTGCTCTGCGAATCGACGAACGCGGAGCGCCCCGGCTACACGCCTTCGGAGCGCACGCTCGGCAAGACCTTCGACAACATTTTCATGCGCTATACCGACAAGCGGATCGTGATCGCGACCTTCTCGTCGAACGTCCACAGAGTCCAGCAGATCATCGATTACAGCGTCGCCTACGGCAGAAAGGTCGCCCTCACGGGCCGCAGTATGCTGAATATCGTCACGGCGGCGTCCGAACTCGGCTATATGAACATCCCCGACGGCACGCTGATCGACCTTGCCGACATGAAGCGCTACCGCCCCGATCAGGTGACGATCATCACGACGGGCAGCCAGGGCGAGCCGATGAGCGGACTCTACCGTATGGCGTTCTCGGAGCATCGGAGCATCGAACTCGGCAGCGACGATCTCGTCGTCATTTCGGCGACGGCGATCCCCGGCAACGAAAAGACGGTCAACAAAATCGTCAACGAACTGTCGAAGAACGGCATCGGCGTCTTCTGCGACCGGTCGGTTCCCGTCCACGTTTCGGGACACGCGTGTCAGGAGGAGCTGAAGCTCATGCACGCTCTGACGAAGCCGAAATATTTCATGCCGATCCACGGCGAATACAAGCACCTCACGGCACACGTGGAGCTTGCCAAAAGCATGGGGCAGGCGCCGAACACGATCTTCTCCGGCGAGAACGGAAAAGTGCTTGAGATCACGTCCGAGAGCGCTTCGTGGGCGGAATCCGTCCCCGCGGGACGCATCCTCATCGACGGCGACGGCATCGGCGACGTCGGCACGATCGTTCTGCGTGACCGCCGTCACCTCGCCGAGAACGGCGTGATCTTCGTGACGCTCGGCGTCTCCTTCGAACAGCGCGATCTGATCGCGGGACCGGAGGTTCTGTCGAGAGGATTCGTCTATCTCAGGGAAAACGAGGATATCGGGGAATTCATCAAGGATACCGTCATAACTACGCTGATCAACGCGTTCAAGCGCGGCGTATCGGACGTGACGACCCTCAGAAATATGCTGAGAGACGATCTTTCCCGCGCGGTCTTCAACAAAACGCGCAGAAAACCGATGATCGTGCCGGTCGTTCTCGAGGTATGACGATGCCGGTATCATTGACGGAATGCACGCTCT
Organism: Eubacteriales bacterium; assembly: GCA_045616925.1. Classification (GTDB taxonomy): domain Bacteria; phylum Bacillota; class Clostridia; order Oscillospirales; family CAG-272; genus JAZLHQ01. The sequence goes on from JAZLHQ010000244.1 coordinate 1,845, forward strand.
GCCCGCGCAAATGCCGCGCGGACAGGACGTCCGGCGTCGGCTTCTGCGGTGCGGGCGACCGAATCAAGATCGCGCGCGCCGCGCGCCACGACTGGGAAGAGCCCCCGATCTCGGGCAAAAACGGCTCCGGAACGATCTTCTTTTCGGGCTGCGCCGTCAAATGCGCGTTCTGCCAGAACGACCGCATTTCAAACGGCTGCTTCGGGCAGGAGATCAGCGACGAGCGGTTTGCGGAGATCTGTTTTGAACTCAAAAACGCGGGCGTTCACAATATCAATCTCGTCACGGCGTCGCACTACGCGCCCATGATCGCGCCCGTGCTCGAAAAGATCCGCCCCGCACTCGGGATCCCGGTCGTCTATAACTGCGGCGGGTACGAATCCGACGAGATCCTCGATCTGATGCTGCCCGTCTGCGATATTTTCCTGCCGGATCTCAAATTTTTCGATCCGAAAATCGCAGGAAAATACGCGTCTGCACCCGATTATTTCGAGGTCGCGATAAACGCGATCGGCAGAATGATCGAAAAGTCGGGGAAGCCCGTTTTCGACGAAAACGGGATCATGAAGAGCGGAACGATCGTCAGGCATCTCATCCTGCCCGGCTGCCGGCACGATTCCGAAAGGATCCTGTCGGAGCTATACGACCGCTTCGGCAAAGACGGCTATCTTCTTTCGCTGATGAGCCAGTACACGCCGAACCACCGGGAGGGAACGCCCGAAAGACGGCTGACGACCTTCGAATACGAAAGCGTGATGAAAGTCGTCGAAGCGTACGGATTCGACGGATTCTTTCAGGAAAAGTCCTCCGCCAAAGAGGAATACACGCCCGATTTCTCTCTGCAGGGCGTTTTCGAGCCCGAAAAGGTGTAACAAAATCGTTAATTTTTTGATAATCCCTTGATTTTATCGAGGGATTATTTTATAATATACTGATTAAAACTCTGATTATCTCCGATTGAGGTTTGTTATGGGAAATATGACACGGGAAAGAGTCAGCAAGGAAAATTACTATCTCGACATCGCCGAAACGGTCGCGTCCCGCTCGACGTGCCTTCGGAAGCACTACGGCGCGATCCTCGTCAAGAACGATTCGATCGCGGCGACGGGCTATAACGGCGCGCCGCGCGGCAGAAAGAACTGCTGCGACATCGGGCATTGTCTTCGGGAAGAAATGCAGATCCCGAGAGGGGAACGGTACGAGCTCTGCCGCTCCGTGCACGCCGAAGCGAACTGCGTCATCAGCGCTTCACGCGAAGAGAGCGAGGGCGCCGTTCTTTACATGACCTGCGTCGACGCGCAGACGGGCGAGCTCGTCCCCGATACCTGCTCCTGCATGATGTGCAAAAGGCTCGTCATCAACGCGGGCATCTCGAAGGTGGTCGTGCGCAACACGAAAACCGATTACACGGTCTTCAACGTGAGCGACTGGATCGAAAACGACGACAGTCTTTCCGGAAAATTCGGTTACTGATATGGCAAATGCAAAGCAAAAAACGAGAGCGTGGCTGCCGTGGGTGATCGTTATCGGCGTGATCCTTCTGATCGTCGGGTGCGCGTTCCTCGTCTATTTTCTGAAAACGTATCACCACGTCGTGAAATTCGGGTACGACGACGCCAATAAGCTCGTCGATCTCGAAGAAAAAGTGACCTACGAAAAAGCGACGTCCGTCTATAAAGCCCGCCTGCTCATCACCGATCCGCAGTACGGCAAAGCGGGGGATCTTCCGATCTACAAGATCGCCTACCGCTCGAAGGACGGGAAGATCCACTCCTACAAGGCGGAATATTACGTTTCAACGGGCATCGACGACGGCTCGGAACTTTATTTCAATCCCGAAAAGGTGAAACTGCCGGCGCATGCCGAATTTCTGCCCGATTCGTCCTATATCTGCTCGACGGACGGCGTCGTCTTCGCGGCGCACAAGCTCGGTGAAGACGAAACGCTTTCGATCGTGCTCGCGATCCTCAACGAGAGCGGCAAAAATCCCGTCACGGGCGCCAAAGACGTCTTTGAGATCCGGCTTCTGTCGGAAAAATATCCCGAGCTTTACTATTGCCTCAAGCTTTACGTGACCGATCACGGCTATTACGTGCAGGATCCCGGCAGCGGGATCGTGATCAGAGAGGAAACGGGGATCTTCAACGAAATGTTCGCGCAGGAAAAGACCGATGAATGATTACGAAGTACGTTCGCTCGATATCGGCGATCTCGAAGCTCTGACGGCGCTTGAAAAAGAGTGCTTTTCGGATCCGTGGACCGAAGTTATGCTCGCGGATTCGCTCGAAAATCCGTCCGTACACACGGTCGGCGCCTTCGACGGCGATATTCTGATCGGATACCTCATGTGGATGTCTCTCCCGCCGGACTGCGAGATCCTCAACGTCGCCTGCAAGCCGTCCTACCGACGGCAGGGCATCGCGAGGGCGCTTTTCGGCTACTGCCGCCGCGAAAACGGGAAGAACGTTTCGCACTATATGCTCGAAGTGCGTGATTCGAACGCTCCGGCACGCGCGCTGTACGCGCGCCTCGGTTTTATGCCGGTCGAAGTCAGACGCAATTACTACAAAAACCCGAAGGAAGACGCGATCCTCATGGATCTCTACCTGTAAGGAGGCAACGCCATGAAAAATTTCAGCGCAAAGGATTTCTTCACGCGGATTTTGACGCTTCTTTTGCTCGATCTGCTCCTTTTCGTCGTGGCACTCATCTTCGGAAAGACGATCGTGCCGCTTCTCAACAGTCTTCTTCCGAAAAGCGGACAGGCCGTTTCGAACGGCGTCTGCATCTTCTACCTCGTTCTCTATTACGCGGTCTACGCGTTCGCCGTTTACAAGAATCCCGGCGCGCGCGCCTACTGGCTTTACAGAACGACGGGCAAAGAATACCGCTTCGGCAAGGATCTTGCCGAATACGCGAAGGAGTATCTGCTTGACGACGTCCTTTCTTACGTCGTTCTCTGCCTGCCCGTGCATCTGATGCTCTCGGCAGCGCCCGCACTGATGGCGTTCGCCTCGCTCTTCTTCATCGGGCAGAGCACGATCTATGCCGTTCTTTCCTGCAACGTCTGGGTCGCTTATCTTCTGAATCTCGTTCTTTACTCGCTCGTGATGCTTTTGCTCGTCCCCGTATGCCATTATTTCTGGGACAAGAAGCGTATCAGAGAGCAGTGATCATTCCGAAAGGACTTATATGCTTATTTTTGCCGTAGAATCGTCCTGCGACGAAACCTCCGTTTCCGTCTGCGACATCGATTCGGATCACAGAACCATTTTGTCGAACTGCACGGCGACGCAGATCGCGACGCACGCCCTTTACGGCGGCGTCGTCCCCGAGATCGCGTCCCGCGCGCACATCGAAGCCGCCTCAAACCTCGCCTATATGGCGCTTGACGAGGCGAAAAAGTCGATCGAAGAGATCGACGCCGTCGCCGTCACCGCGAGCCCCGGTCTGATCGG
>JAZLHQ010000245.1:0-5608 GCA_045616925.1 Eubacteriales bacterium
AAATCCCGGTTTGTCTTACTAATGCCTTTCATTTATAAGTTAACGCTCAGAGGATTTCCTCTGAGCGTTTTCTATGCTTCCTGTCATTCCGGCTGAATACAAAACCCAAGGGAGAGAACTTCTTTACGAAGTCTCTCCCTTGCGTGCCTGTTTTTTGTTTGTGGCACCGCTCTTTGCCGAGGGCTGCCGAGGCTGGGTCCGCAGTCGAGACCGCCTCCCCCAAAAACTCTTCGCGTCGATAAAGAGTTTTTTTCGCTCTTCCCTCTTGCCAAATCGGAAAAGGTATGTTATAATGCCCGTAGCACGTCGGAATCGCAACGACCGACGGAGAAAGGAGCAAAAATGGCAAAACGGTATTTTACTTTCGACGATTTATCCGGTGACAAGGACACGGCGCTGCGCCCCGCGGTCATCACCTACCGCGTCCCCGACTCGGACGTCGACTACTCCCCTCTTTATCGCAGATGGCAATCCGCAGCGACGATCGCAAAGACCCCCGGCGGCGTCTTGTGGTGCGGCTTCAGCGGTGACAACGGCAACGGCAAGGAGGGTCCGAACAACTACAACACCCTCTCCTTCAGCCGCGACGATGGCCAAACGTGGGAACACAACGTCGTCGTCATCGACCACCCCGATTCCGTGCGTCTGCACGAGCCGATCCTCTGGACGGCGCCCGACGGCACGCTTTATCACTTCTGGTCGCAGTCCTACCGCCATTGGGACGGACGCGGCGGCGTATGGATGATCCGCAACACCCACCCCGATCAGGCACCGCTCGATTGGAGCGAGCCGAAACGGATCTGCGACGGCGTGCTCGCATTGAAGCCGATCGTTCTTAAGAGCGGCGAGTGGATGTTCCCGATCTCGCTTTGGAAACGGTTCAAATCGAAATACAATTCCCTGCCCGACATCACGCACTCGAACGTCGTCGTTACGAACGACGAGTGCAAAACGATGCGCTTCGTCGGCTATGCGGAAGAATTGAGAACGACCTACGACGAAAACGCGATCGTCGAGCGCACGGACGGCAGTATCCTCATGCTGATGCGCACCGAGGACGGCATCGCCTACTCGGAATCCTTCGATCAGGGCAAGACCTGGACGGATTCCTCCGTCTTCGTGCTTCCCGGACCTTCCTCGAGGCTCTATCTCGACAGATACGACGACGGATCCCTTCTGATCGTCACGCACTATAAATTCACGGGTCGCTCGCACATGACCGCGCTGCGCTCGTTCGACGGCGGCAAATCGTGGAAGGAGCTCCTTCTGCTCGACGAGCGCAAGGGCGTTTCCTACCCCGACGGCTTCGTCGACAAGGACGGAACGGCGTACGTCGTCTACGACCACAACCGCACCGAGGACAGGGAGATCCTTCTGGCGGTCTTCGACCCCGACGGCAATCCGAAGCAGCTGAAAACCATCGTATCCAAGTGCCCGTGAGGGTGAAATATACCGAGACCCCGATTTCGATCGGGGTCTTTTTCGTCGCGGGCTCTTTACAAATCATTTTCTGTATGTTATAATACGAAAAATGGAAATATGTGCATTTTCGGAAAGGACAAACAAAATGAAGAAAAGAATCATCTGCTTGCTTTTGACGGCTGTCATGGTCTTATCGTTCCTGCCGCTGACGGCGTTCGCCGCAGGGCAGTACGAGATCATCAACGCAGCGCCCGAAGCCGACAAAGACGTGAACGGCGGCTATATCACCGTCAGACGCAGCGCGGACGAGAAAGACGAGGTCGAAGTATCCGTTTTCCCGAACGCGGGCTACCGCTTAAAAAGCTTGACCTACGAGCTGACGGCGCCGAAAACCGTCGCCGACGTTCTGCCCGAGGGCTTCCCGACCGCGGAATCCGGCTCCACGGAGGCACCGGCGGGTGCGTGGTCTTCGATCGACCTCATGAAATGCTACCTTTCTTCGGATTCTTCCGCGCTTTACTTCTATAACGCCGCGGGAGATCCCGATCCGCTCACGTCGATCAGAACGGACGAGATCGTTTCGATCGACGACGACGGCAACTACGTCTATTCCGACAAGGGTTCCTTGACGGTGACGTTCACGATGACGGGCGAAAACGGCGCGATGAACTCCGTTATTTACAGTGACACGGAAGACGCGACGTTCAACGGCACCTATCAGGAATCCGCCTGCGTCGCCGCCGGCACGATGATCACGCTCGGAAACGGCGATCGCAAAGCCGTCGAGGATCTCGAGATCGGCGACGTGATCCGCGCCTTCGATCACAAAGAGGGCAAGATCGTCTCGTCCCCCGTCTCCTTCATTCTGAAAAGCGTGAACGCGGCGAACGCTTTCACCCTCTTATTTGAGGGCGGCGTCAGCGTCACCGTCGTCGAAGAGCACGGATTCTTCGACAAAGAAGAGAACGAATACGCGTTCATCAACGCAAGAAACGTAAAAGATTACGTCGGACATCATTTCTTTGACGCCGACAACGGCCGCTGGCTCGCGCTCGAGGGCTTTGAGATCCTTGAAGGGCGCGTCGACGCGTACGCGATCGCGACGAGCAAGCACCTCAATCACCTTTCGAACGGTCTGCTTTCCGTCTCGGACGGCACGTTCGTCGTGATGGCAAACCTGTTCGCGTTCGATGAGGATATGAAATTCGACGCGGAAAAGATGAACGCCGATATCGAGACCTACGGTCTCACGCCCCTTGAAAAGGTGCTGGAGCTCGACGGCTTCGTCAAGGCGGATTATTACGACTACGATCTGCAATATGTCGATATCGCGATCGGAAAGGGACTCATCACGTGGGAATGGATGGAAGCGCTCAGCGACTACTGCGTCGCAAACGGACTCGTCGGAATTCCCGAGACCCCGCTTTTCGCGTCTCCCAAACTGAAATCCGCGCCGAAGCTCCTGCTCGGCGCCGCGGAAACGCCTATGAAACCGTTCGTTTCGGATAACGTTCTCGCGATCGACGAGCTTCCCAAGCTTGAACTCGGAGACGCCGCAAAGCTCGAGGACGGTCCCGTTGAGATCCCAATGAACGATCTCGGCAAATACGTCTTCACGATGCCTGCGGGACCCGTCGTCGTTTCGGCGACGTTCGAGCCCGCCGAAACCGAATGGGGCGATTGGGAGCCGTTTGAATCCGGCATCGGAAGATGGACCTACGCCGCCCTGTTTTCTCCGGCGCCCTCCGTCTACCACGACGTCGAGATCCGCTATGACAAGAACGACAACAACCTGCGTCAGATCAAAGTCGTAAACTTCGGTGAGATCATCAGCGCGAGCTACGAAAGCACCGACCTTATCATCGACTGGAACGCCTCCGCAGACAGCTTCAGAATTTCCGATCAGTCGACTGGCGCGTATCTTGCCCCGTACGGGGAATATATGATGATCGAGGATCTCGTTTCCGAACTGAATCCCGCGCTTCATTACCCCGAGGACAACATCCTTCTGATCCCCGTCATCTACCACATTTCCCTCGGATACTTCGGCTACGGCTACGAGGCACTGGAGATCCTGCCCGAAGGAGCGCTCCTCTACGATTCGGAGGTCACGCCCTTCTCTGCCGAATTCAAAGACGAGGACACCGAGATCACCTATATCGAGGGCGCGGCGCTCGTCGACGCGGCCAACTCGGACAACAAACTCGCCGCCGTCTACGTTTCGCTTGAGGAAGGCGCCGACAAGATCCCCGCAGGCGAATACGTCATCGACAAGTCGGGAGCGCCCGGCACGGTCCTCGCGTCCTCCGGCATCGTCAACGGCAGTTCCCTCACCTATTCCTTCGCGGGCAACCGGAACGCGAAAGGGCAGATCACGACGCCCGTCTGGTTCCTCGTCAGCGGAAAAGTCACGGTTTCCTACGAAGGAAAAGTGATGACGATGGTCGTTGCCGGCAAGAATTCCTTCGGCGTCGACGTCGATCTGACGATCGTCAAAACGATCCCCGACAAATTTGAAATCACGGACAAAACGACGGACGCGAACGGCTCGGTCGTGCCCGACGTGTCTCCCGCCGCCGAAGGCAGCACCGTCACGCTCTCCGTCATCCCGAAGGACGGCTTCAAGCTGAAATCGGGATCGCTCAAGGCATTTTACAGCGACGGTACGGGCGAGCATACGCTCGAGCTTCAGCAGGATCCCGCAGAAAAGAGCAAATTCACCTTCACGATGCCCTCCGCAGACGTCACCGTCACGGCGGAATTTGAAGAAGCGAGCGAGACCTTCAAGGCGGTCTTCGATCACGAAACGGGCATTCTTTCCTTCTATTTTGACAAATTGACCCATATTGACGCAAGCGTTACCGTTTTCGACGAGCTGCCGACCGAATCGGCAAATGCCGAAGACTGGCCTTTCGACGGCGTGCGCTCCGACGTCATCGGCGTCGAAATCGACAAGTCGGTCGCCGATTACGCGGGTCTTGAGTCGATCGCTCACATGTTCGAAGGTATGATCAACGCGTCCGATATCACCGGCGCCGAGTATCTGGACGTCTCGAACGTCACGAATATGCACAACGCCTTCGCTTCCTTCGGCTTTGCTGCCGTTGACCTCGTGAAGGTTCCCGACGTCAGCCTCTGGGACACCGGAAAAGTCACCGATATGTCGGGTATGTTCGACTGCTACGCGTACAACTCGACCCGTCTTGCCGACGTTCCCGCGGTCGGCAATTTCAAGACCGACAACGTCGTCGATCTTTCGAAAATGTTCAACGGCTACGCAAACTCCTCCGAAACGCTTGCCAAAGCTCCCGAAGTCGGAAACTGGAACACCGGAAAGGTGAAATCCGCAAGCGATCTCTTCCTCTACTACGGCGCGACCTCGGAGGTCCTCGATTTCACGCTCGATCTCAGTGCGTGGGATCTTTCGAGCGCCGAAAATCTCAACAACGCGTTCGCATTCTCCGGCACGAACGCGGCAAACTGGAAGGTCTCCATTCCCTATCAAACGGGCACCATCCAAAACTTCCCCGACAAATGGTACGGCAAGAGCGACGCGGTGATCGCCGCTCCCGCCGCTGACAGACGGTTCACGCTTCTCTACCCCGTATTCGTTGACGAGGGCATTGTGAACGGCAAGGTCGAAATCTCTCCCGAGATCGCCGAAGCTGGTTCTCTCATCGTTCTGAACGTGACCCCCGACGAGGGTTACGAACTCAAATCCCTGACCGCCGTTTACAACGACGGCACGGGCGAAAAGGAATGCGAGATCACGAACGTCAAGGGCACCGCGTTCGTGATGCCTTCGTATCCCGTCACCGTCAAGGCGGAATTCGAAAAGATCTTCGTTCACACGCACGGCGAGGGCGACGACGCCGTCTCCTTCAAGGCGTGGGACAAATCCGATTCCCTCCCGACCGAGGCGGGCAACTGGGTACTGACGACCGACGTCACGCTCTCGAACCGCTGGGAAGTCAACGGCGAGATCAAGCTCTGCCTCAACGGTTTCGTGATCAGACAGGGCGCGGGCGGAAACGTCATCACCTTGAACAGCGGCTCGGTGCTTGAACTCTTTGACTGCGACGGTGAAACCGAGCATTACTTCAAGGTCGAGGACAACGGCCTCTGGACGCTCCTCGATGAGAAAGCGGACGGCTGCAAGACCGTCACGGGCGGTGTGATCACCGGC
>JAZLHQ010000246.1:0-3342 GCA_045616925.1 Eubacteriales bacterium
GAATTGCGCCATGCGTTGATGAAAATACCCGAAAGGACCATCATCAGAGAGGGAATTTTGTTCGCGGCGGCGTAAAGTCCCGTCGTTTCCTGCCCGATGAATCCGGTGATCATATACCGGTCGGAGACGTTCGTGACCCACCAGCAGATCGTCGAGGGGATCAGCGGGATGCTGTAAATCAGCATCTTTTTGACGGTGCTCTTTCTGACGAGCTTGAAATGGATGTGCTTTCCGACACCTCCCGCCGTCATCAAAAGGATCGTCGTGACGAAGTCGGCGATCGAGGTCGAAAGGACGTAGCCGGTAAGACCGATGTTGAATTTCTTCAGAACGACGAGGAAGAGGATGTTAAGACAAATGATCGTCAGGGTGTTGAACATTCCCTGAAAAGCAAACAGCTTGAACCGCCCCTGCGATCGGATGTATTCCGAGCAGATCGCGTGCGTCGCGGACGTCAGAACGTAGCAGACGACGAGCCATTGCCGACCTGCCAAGAATTTGAAGAGGTAAAGGATCGGCAGGACGTACGAAAACGAGAGGCAGCCGATCAGTAAAACGACGTAGCCGGCGGACAAGATCTCGTCGCGGTTGTAGGCCTTGTCGATCGCGAATCTGTAAACCGCTTCGCCGATGCCGAGGGAAATGAGCGGGATCAGAAGCGTCGCCGTCTGGGTGATGTTGTCGGCGATGCCGTATTCCGCCTTCGTCAGATAGGCGGTGTAAAGACGCGTCAGAAGATAGACGAGCACTTTCGATCCCAAAGAACCGATCGTGATGATCGCCGTATTCTGCGCGAGTTTTTGGTATTTCGTGTTGTTCGTCATATTATTCTCCTGCATTATTCTTCTCATTGTATCACATTTTCACAAGATATACAAGTATTTTCAAAAAAATTAACAGTTTTTCCCGAATGTCCTTGTAATATCCCCGCGCGTGTGCTATAATAAACGAAAGAAAGTGAGGTACTTTGGATGAAAAATCAACTCTTTATACCGAAAAAGGGGCAGGAATGCTTTATCGTGCTGCCCGACCACGCCTCCGATTATCTGAAATCTTCCGCGGAACTCGCAAAGAAAACGCTTGATAAAGCGGGTTTTACGTGTGAAATATGTCAAAAACGCGACGGAGTCAAGCCTTCGTCCGTTTATCTGATGACGCCCGCCGTTCCGACCTACGGCGGCGCCGTCAAAATTACTTATCAGCAGAACGGCACGGTGAAGATCGCCGCCGGATGCGAGGCGATCGCCGTGCGCGCGCTTTTCGATCTCGTCGGAAAAGCCGGATCTGCGTGGGACAAAGCCTTTTCGGAAGAGAATGATCTTTCCGCCTATGCGCGCGAAAAATGGCACCTCGCTCTGCCCGCCTACGAGGGCGGCGCGATCTCCGCGTCCCTTTACGACTGCGGAACGGCGCTGTCCGTCGATACGACCGAACTTCGCTCTTTCGCCGACAGCTCCTATATGGAATGCGTGAGCGATACCTCGAAGAAGGAATTCACCGCCTACCTTTCCAAACTGAAGGCGAACGGTTACAAAAAGACCTTCAAACGCGAAATGGAGAATAACGACGGCAAAAAGAACGTTTTCGCACAGTATTCCGGCAAAGAATCGCTCGTTTACGCGTATTTTGACGCGAAAAGATGCGAAGCGCGGATCATCGAGGACCGCTCAAGCACTCCGCTCGACCGCTTCGGTTACGAAAACAAGGTCAAAGCGCCCGTGTCGTCCGTGTATCTTTACGGACTCAAGCTGCATCCGCGGGGGATCAACGCCGGCGAGCCGGACTGCGACCCCAATTACAACAACTGCGGCGCGTTTCTGATGGTGAAGCAGTCGGATAACTCGCTCTTCGTGATCGACGGCGGCGCCGTCTCGCAGGCGACCGACCGCGCGGTCGAAGGACTTTTCGACTATATGCACAAGATCCTCGGCACAAAAAAGTCCGAGCCGATCACGCTTTCCTGCTGGTTCATCACCCACGCGCACGGCGACCACGAAACGCTGATTATCCGTCTCATCGAGAAATACGGAGATCTCATCCGTCTCGAACGCGTGATGCTGAACTATCCTTCGATCTACGCAACGGGTCTTGCGCGTACCGACAAGGCGCGCAGACTGCTCAAAGAAAAAATGCCGGAGATCCCGTTCAATAAGTGCCATACGGGCGAACGTTTTTCGCTCGGCGATCTGACGATCGACGTCCTCGCTGCGCACGAAGACGCCGTCAACGCGAAAACGGGCGTCACCGAAATGGCGTCGGGCAACGATATGACGAGCGTCATCCGCGTCGGACTGCCCGACGGCAGCGTCTTTATGGTGCTCGGCGACTACACGGCGAGCCGCGAAGAGAGCATCCTGCGCTTCTTCAGCCCCGAATTCTTAAAGAGCGATCTCGTGCAGGTCGCGCACCATTCGTGGAACTCGCTGCCCGACCTTTATCTCGCAATCGCGGCGCCCCACGCGCTCTGGCCGCAGTACGAGCCGAGCAATTTCACCGGCAAGCATTACGATTGGGCGCAAAGAACGACGGCACAGCTCAAAGCCGGCGGCGCGCTTTATCACTACTACGCGGGACTCAATACGTTTGAGTTCGTCGTTGACGGCGGCAAGATCACTGTGAACGTCTCCGACCTCGTTTTCTGAAAAATACGACCCGTTTTCAGAATAATTCCGCGCCGACGAGATTGACAAGCGCGAAAAGATGTGCTATAATGTGCGGGCGGGGAAGATCCGACGAAAAAAGAAAGGAATGACGATCGTGAAGAAAAACGAAAAGACGGGCAGCGGCTCCTCCGAAACCGCCTCGAGCATCGTGATGGGCGTGCTGCTTGCGTTTACGGTCACAATCGGTTTATATTTCTTTCTGGTGATCAACGTGACGTCGCATCCGCTTTTCGTCCCGATCTGCCTTTTCTCGCTCATTGATCTGATCGCGCTTTTCGCGGTCTTCGGCTTCGGAGACCAGCTCGTCAAAAAGATAGGCGGTGCGTGCACGGGCGCTTTGTGCCTGCAGACGCTCGTCTATACGGTATTGCAGTTTGCGATGGTCGTCTACTGCAGAAGCGAAGCGACCCGCGAAGAGTACACGAAAGCGGCGATCGGGCTTCTGATCGTATACGTCGTGATCGGCGGACTGACGTTCGTTGCGTACCGTTATGCGGATTATCCGGAAAAATGCCCCCGTTTTCTATCGGCTCTTTTCAAGGACAACTGAAAGAGCCGACCGATCTACCCGTAGCCCAGCTGGATAGAGCGCAAGACTCCGACTCTTGAGGCCACAGGTTCGAATCCTGCCGCGTAGGCCAACAAAAAAAAATAATTTATGTAACGGCGAAACGATTCG
>JAZLHQ010000247.1:0-9395 GCA_045616925.1 Eubacteriales bacterium
CATGATGACGAGTGCGATGCAGATCTCAACGAGGGTAAATCCTTTTCTGCGCTTCACTTTTTCACGTCCTTTCCGGAAAGTTTGTCCGTTATATATCGTCGGGATCGATATTATACAGCTTGACGAGCGGATTTTCCTTGAGGATCATCACGGTCATTTCGTAACCGAACGATTCGCCGCGGCGGTTTGCGCGGTTGTCGGGAATATTCGTCTCTATGCGAATAACGATCCAGTCTTTTTCTTCGTTATAGTAGTCGTGTTTTTCTTCGCACACGAAAATCTCACTGATCCCGATCTCTTTGCCGTCCTTCGTGTGCGTCATACGGTCCTGCATCGGGAAGGTCCCCGTATTGAGAAGGGACTCGTCGTCATCGGCGAGCAGCGCCGAGACGGAGGCGGAAGCAGCCTCATTCGCCAGATAATACGCCTGCATCTGCAGTGAATAGGCGTGGATCTGATACGTGTCCGCCTGCAGAACGTGGATCACGTACGCCGTAAATACGGAAATGAGCACGAGGGCGGCGATCACGAAGATCTGCGCCGATCCGCGCCTTTTTCGGAGTCTTTTTTTCATCGGACCCTCCGTTTTGCGTTTCGTTTTTCATCAATGGGCGCACGCGAAGGAGGACGAAACGTCCTCCTTCGCTGCATTTTCCTGCAGAGAGATTTTTTGCTGCCCGTCAGCCTTCTTCTGCGGGGCTGAGCGCGTCGGTGGGATACGTAAAGGACTTGCCCTTGAAGCTTGCCGAGAACGTGCCGATCATCGTATCATCGTCGTAGACGTAGCTGTACTCAGATCCTCTCGGGGAGCCGTCTTCGGGGAATCCGCCGTTGAGGTAAGGAGCGAGATCGTCTTCGCTTTCGGGATACTCCCCGTTGTGGCCCGCCTGATACATGCTGATGGCGGATACTACGGTCTGGCAGTTGGAGTTCCAGGTCTTTTCTCTTGCGTCCTCGGTGACGTTCGTGAACTGCGGGATGATCATCAGCGCAAGGATACCGATGATGGCAACAACGATAACGAGTTCGATCAGAGAGAAGCCTCTGTGCTGTTTCTTAGCATTCATTTTTTTCATAACGATACCTCTTTCTTTTTTTTATTTGTTTTTTTATTACCTGCGGGGCTCTCTGCGTTCCCCGCGAAAGGTCGATTTGAGTTAAACGGCGCCCTGCATCGCGCTGATCGCGCCGAACATCGGCGAATACAGCGCCAGTACGATGACGCCGATGAGAAGTCCGACCACGACGATCATCAGGGGTTCCACGATCGTCATCAGCTGATCGACCGCCGCCGTCGTTTCCTCATCGAAATAATCGGCGCTCTTCGAGAGCATTCCTTCGAGATCTCCCGAGCTTTCGCCGACGGAGAGCATCGAAATGAGCATTTTCGGGAAGACGGGGCACTCCGCCATCTGCGGCGCGAGGCTCTTTCCCTGCCGGATGCCCGTGATCAATTTGTCCACGTTTTCTTCAACGTAGAGATTGAGTACGTTCTTTTTTGCGTATTCAAGCGCCTGCACGATCGGCACGCCGCTCGAAATGAGCGTATAAAGCGTGCGCGCGAAACGCGCGGCGACGAGCTTTCTGACCGGTCCGCGGATGCCCCGCAGCGAGACCTTGCATTTGTCCATGAAGAAACGCACCGATCTCAGTCTGAAGAATCTCGCGAGCAGAATGACGACGATCGGGCACAGCAGCAGCACGACGTACCATCTTTTCGTCAGAAACGTACTGACGCCGAGGAGCATCTGCGTCAATGCCGGCAGGTCCGTATTGAGCGATTTGAAAACGTCCACGAACGAGGGCACGACCTTGACGAGCATAAACACGCAGGCGGCGATCGCGACGACCAGAACGGCGATCGGGTAAGCGAGCGCGCTTTTGATCTTCTGCGTGATCTTTCCGTCACGTTCGTACTGCTCCGCCATGCGGGTCAGAACGCCGCTCAGATCACCGGTCACTTCGCCGATCTTGATCATTTCGGTCAGCATTTCGGGGAAATCGTCCGGATATTTCGCCATCGCAGACGAGAGCGAGGAGCCGGACATCACGCTGCTGCCGAGATCCTGCATCAGTTTTTTCAGGATCCTGTTGTCCGACTGTGAGGCAACGACCTCGAAGCACTTGACCATCGGGATGCCGGAGGTGATCATCGTCGCCATCTGGCGGCAGAAGAGCGTCAATTCCTTTTTGTTGATATGCTTCCTGCCGATCTCGATCGAGCCGACGCCGCGCCGGACCTCATCCATGCGGATGACGCGATATCCTTTTTCACGCAGGATATCCGTGAGTTCTTCCTTCGACGCCGCGTTGAACGTTTCCTCCGTCACCCTGTTGTTTTCCGTCATAAAACGGCAGCGGAACTGAGCCATTTGCCTTCTCCTTTTCGCCGGAATCCGTGCGGCGTCACCTGCCGGTCAGACGTCTGACCTCCTGGTCGTCCACGCAGTATTTCAGCATCGTAAATTCGTCGATTTTTCCGGATCTGTAAAGCCTTATCAGCGATTGATCCATCGTCACCATACCCGCACCGTTTCCGAGCTGGATGATGTTGCGGATCTGACTCGATTTCTTCTCGCGGATCAGATTCGCGATCGCGTGCGTCGTCAGCATGATCTCGTATGCGAGCTCCCGTCCGTTCTTGTCGATATTCGGGACGAGCTGCTGCGATACGACCGCCTCAAGCACGGTGCTTAACTGCACGCGGATCTGCGATTGCTGCTCCGCGGGGAAAACGTCCACGATACGGTCGATCGTTTCGGCGGCACCGATGGTATGCAGGGTCGCCAACACGAGATGGCCCGTTTCCGCGGCGGTCAGCGCCGCCGAGATCGTCGCGAGGTCACGCATTTCGCCGACCATAATGACGTCTATGTCTTCGCGCAGCGCACTTCTTATCGCGACGTCGAATCCCGACGTGTCTCTTCCGACCTGCCTCTGATTGACGATCCCGCAGCCGTGCGGGAACACGAATTCGATCGGGTCTTCGATCGTGATGATATGCTCGTTGCGCGTCTTCAGCATATAGCCGATCATCGCGGCGAGCGTCGTCGTTTTGCCGCTTCCCGTCGGACCCGTCACGAGGATGAGTCCCGAGCGCTTCATACAAAGCGTTTTGAAGATCTGCGGCAGATTGAGTCCGTCGAGCGTCGGAAGTTCGGCGGGGATCAGACGCAGAACCGCGCCGCAGTTCCCTTTCTGTCTGAACGCGTTGACGCGGAAATTGACGTCGCCGCCGAGGGAATAGGAGGTGTCGCATTCGCCGTTTTTCTCGAATTCCGTCCAAGTGCGCTCGCCGAGGATCTCCCGGACGTACGCCCTGCAGCTTTCGTTCGTCAATTCTTCCTTGCCGAGATGAAGCAGCTTTCCGTTGATGCGCAATATCGGCGGGACGCCGACCGTGAAATGAACGTCGGACGCTTTTTCGGATACCGCGGTTTCGAGAATGGTATCAAGAGGAAGACTATTTGCGTCCATACGTTTTTCCTTTTCTTTTTCGTCGTTTTTCGCCGTGTTCTGCGCTCGAGTGCCCTTATTGTAGCAACCCGATACCAACAACAAACCAACAAATTGCGGAATATTTTGAAATTTTGAAAAATATTTTTTTGTATCAAGAATTTTCAAAAATAATTTTTGTTTCAAATCAACCGAAACGTTGGTAGCGCGTGGGTGGATCCCTGTTATAATGTGTCATAAGTGGGAGTGTTTCCCTTGTTTTCATCGGTATTTTCCGCCAAAAAAGAAAAAGAAAAACGCAGACGAAAGTCTGCGTTTTTTTGATATTGCGCGTCTTTTACTGCGTACTGTTCTGCGAATACCAGTCGATGATATCGGCAAGGATATATTCGCCCCACGAGTATTCGGACATGAATTCTCCCTCGAACTTGTCGAGATCCGAGGTGTTCGAATCGAGAAGATTGTAATAATCGCAGTCGAACATCTGCGTGTTGACGCGCTGCCCGCGCGCCGAGGGGATCAGAAGCTCGCTGAGTCCGTTCTCTGCGAGCGCTTCCTTGAGACGCTTGAGGGCGTTGTAATAAACCTTCATCGCGTCGTTGCTGTACGGGCGCTCTTCCCAGATCGTGCTGTATAGTTCCTCGTTGCTGATCTCTTTTCCGCGTTTGGTGACGATGAGGGCGAGGATCTCCTTCGCTTTTCCCGTCAGATTGATCGGTTTTCCGTCCATGAGAACGGAGAAACGTCCGAAGGTCTGAATGAAAATGTTCTTTCTCTGCCGCTTCTGCAGAAGCTTCATACGCGAGACCGTCATTTCGAGAACCTCGCGCTTGTAGGGCTTGACGATGTAGTAGTCGGCACCGATCTTGTTGGAATCGGAGACGTACTCGTCGAAGGCGGAGATGAAGACGATCAGAATATCGGGGCGCATCTCCTTCAGTTTTTCCGCGCATTCGATGCCGGTCATGCCCGGCATCACGATGTCGAGGAAAACGATCTCGACGTCGTTCTTTTCGACGAATTCGACCGCCTCCTCGCCGGATGACAATTGCGCCACGACGTTCAGATCGGGGATCCCGCTGCTCATGCGCATAAAACTCTTGACCATCAACGGCTCGTCGTCAACTATGATTCCTCTCATAATCCGTCTCCTTCTTTTTTTCGGGGATCAGAACGGTCACGGTCGTTCCCTCTCCGATCTTACTGTCGAAATATACTTTTGCGTTCATAACTTTTTCAAGGCGCAGGGTCAGATTGAGCAGACCCGTCGAATCCCGCTTGTGATCGCGGATCTCTTCGCTGATCTTTTCGTAATCGAAGCCGACGCCGTTGTCCTTGACGACGATCACGACGAACTCGTTCTGCACGAACGAGGAGATCCGGACGATCCCCTGCTCGTCCTTCTTGGGGTAGAGTCCGTGTCGGATCGCGTTCTCGACGATCGGCTGGATACTGAGCGGCACGACGTCGAAATCGTCGCAGCGGATATCGAATTCTACCTTCATCCGGTCGCCGAAGCGCATACGCTCGATGTTGACGTACGCCTTGATGTTCTCGATTTCCTTCGGGAACGGGATCAGATCGTCGTTTGACAGGGATTTGATGCAGGCGCGCAGGTGGGTCGTGAAGTCGCACATCAGATCGGCCGCGTACGCGGGATCCTCCAGAATGATCTCGCGGATTGATCCCAATACGTTATAAAGGAAATGCGGCTGCATCTGACCCGTCGAGATCTTGATTCTCGAGCGCAATAGTTCCTCGGTCAGATTGCGGATCTGACGGTCGCTCGTGACCTTTTCGGTCATATCGTAAAGCACGCAGAGCGCAACGACGCTTCCGTCCTCTTCGCGCCGCGTCATATAATAGTTCTGACGGATGTCGCGGTTGGCGCCGTCAAACCATTTGCAGTCGTAGTTCGATTCGACGATGGTGTGCCCCGCCTCGAACTGCGAGATCAGAAACGAGCAGGAGTTGTTTTTCTGATATTCCCGCTGCTCTTTTTCGGCGGGATAGATCCTGCGGCTGAAGAGTTGCGCAAGTTCGTCCGCTTTCACGGGTCTTGCGAGCATATTGAGGTCCGCCGCGTGCACTTTTTTCTTTTTGTCGACGATGTAGGGTCCCTCGATCACCGTTTCGTCGGTTAAGTTGACCTCGAGGTACGCGATCATATTCTCCATCAGCGCGCGGCGGTAAATATCCACGCGTCGGAGCGCCGCTTCCTTTTCGGCGAGCTGCTTGATATCGTGCGCGACGGTCGCGTCGATGTTTTTAAGACCGATGATCAGATAGTGATCGCCCTCCGATTCCGAGGGATAGGCGTGCATATAGTAGTACTGCGGCGCGCCGTTGACGTTCATCCGGAAGCGGATGCGTTTGCTGCCGTCCCTTCTGACGAGTTCGGGGAGCAGTTCCTTGTCGAAATAATCCTCGACGAAGAGCCGGTCCTCGTCGATCGTGCCCGCGATGATCTCCCGGCAGACCTCGCTCCAGAAATTCTCGCCTTCGTATTCGACCGTCGCCTCGTTCTGCGACTGCGGGACCGTGAATACTTTATAGTGGTCGTTCTTGAGGTTGACGTAGAAGATCTTTTCGTAGGACTGCGACAGAACGCGCGTGATATCGGAATAGGTGCGCGCCTGCTCTTTGGCATCGCGCGCCGTCATATTGCTCATTTTGATTTTGAGCTCGCTCGATTTCGCGACGGACAGTATGTACGAGCACATCAGGAATACGATCGCGACGGTCGCGCTGATATAAGCGACGCCGAGCGCCTTCACGCTTTTCAGATACTGTTCGCTCTCCGTATAGAGCCGCTCGACGTCGTCCTGATGGAGCATATAGAAGAGCGTCAGTTCCTTATTGCCGAGCGGGCGGAAAACGAAGTATTCCCGCTGCGCGTCCTCCACGATGAAGGAGCCGAAAGTCCTGCCGTTGACGAGGGCGCGCACGTTTTCCTCGGGGATTTCGTCGTCGTCCTCCGAATTGTTGTAATATTTTCCGTTCGGATACTGTCTGAAGAGGTTGTCCGTCTTGAACGTATATTTGGCGAGTTCGCTTTCCGCGACGATATTGCCGTTTGAATCGGTCACGAAGACGATGCGGTAGGTGAACACGTTCGAATCGAGGACTATGTCAAGGTCATCGATCCCGTTGTCGAGCGAAAAGAGGATATTGGACGCGAA
The DNA here is from genome assembly GCA_045616925.1 of Eubacteriales bacterium. Classification (GTDB taxonomy): domain Bacteria; phylum Bacillota; class Clostridia; order Oscillospirales; family CAG-272; genus JAZLHQ01. Next base: position 6,639 of record JAZLHQ010000247.1, read on the forward strand.
ATCGTCGTTCTTGCTTTTCATATCGGCGATCGCGTGCTCTTCCGTGCTTCGGCGGACGTTGCCGTTCGTCTGGGAGATCGCCGCGAATACGACGGATATGATGATGATCGTCAGAACGATGACCGTCGTGATGAACGGTCCGAGGAAGATCTTCCCCAGATTTTTGAATTTCACGGTCAACCTCCTTTTCCGAAGTAATACTTTCCATCTTCAATTCGATTATAATTCATCTTATTTCGTTTGTCAAGACATTTCTGAAAGTTTGCCAAAAGGCAAAAAGTGAGAAAATTCGACCCGAACGCCGTTATTTTTGCACGCAGCCCTTGCAAGAGCCAAACGGTTGTGCTATAATATTTGATAATCTTATTTATTGTATATCGGAGGATACTTATGGCAGGAGGTCGCAATTCTCTCGGTCCCAGAGGATTTCTTACGGAGGAAGAAAAGAAGAATATGCCCAAGATAACCAAAGGGCTGCTGCTTCGCATCTTTTCCTATTTGAAACCTTACTGGCTGCAATTTCTTTTCGTTTTTATCGCCATTTTACTGTCGGCGACGGTGGGGCTTGCCCCGTCGATCATCACGGGTAAGATCGTCGACGAGGCGCTCGTCGGCAAGGATCTCGCGCTTCTCATCAAGCTCCTTCTGATGGCGTTCGCGACCGTCGCGATCAGCCAGATCATCGGAGTGCTTGAGAACTTCATCAACTCGTGGATCTCGCAGCGCATCATCTTCGATATGAAGAACCAGATGTACAAGCATCTGCAGTATATGCCCCACTCGTTCTTCACGTCCGAAAAGCAGGGCGACATCATCACGCGTATGAACACCGACATCAGCGGCGTCAGCACCGTCATCAGCGGAACGCTTTCGAGCATCGTCAGCAACATAGCGACCTGCGTGACGACCCTCGTCGCGCTCTTCACGATGAACTGGAAACTGGCGCTCGTCGGCATCGTCATCATCCCGCTTCTGATCCTGCCGAGCGGCAGCGCGGGCAAGAAGCGCTACGAGCTTCTGACCGAAAGTCAGGAGAAGAGCGACGAGATGAACCAGGTCATCAACGAGACCCTCTCCGTCAGCGGTTCGATGCTCGTCAAGATCTTTACCCGAGAGGAAAAGGAATACGAGAAATTCGAGAAGATCAATAAGGAAGTCACCGATATTTCCCTGAAGGAGCGCCGCTCCGGCAAGTGGTTCACGGTCGTTATGGGTATGTTCTCCCAGATCGGTCCCCTGCTCATCTACTTCGTCGGCGGACTGCTCATCATCGGTAAGTACGACACGGCATTGACCGTCGGTACGATCACGGCGACCGTCACGCTTGTCAACCGCCTCTACCGCCCCGTGGAATCGCTGCTCAACATCGGCGTGGATTTCACGCGTTCTTTGGCGCTTTTCACCCGTATTTTTGATTATTTCGACCGCGAAAACACGATCACTTCCCCCGAAAACGGTCAAAAGCCCGAGGTCGAGATGCAGCCGATCAAGTACGATCACGTCGTGTTCAGCTACGACGGCGAGAAGCCGCTTCTGACCGACGTCAACTTTACCGTCCCCGGCGGCAAGATGTACGCGATCGTCGGCCCGTCCGGCTCCGGTAAATCGACCGTCGTCAATATGATCCCGCGTCTCTACGACGTGAACGGCGGATCGGTCTCGATCGCCGGCGTCGACGTCCGGCATTTCGACCTCAAATACCTCAGAGAGTGCGTCGGCGTCGTCACGCAGGAGACGTACCTCTTCAACGGTACGATCCTCGAAAACCTCCGGTACGCGAAAGAGGACGCCACGATGGAAGAGATCGAGGCCGCCTGCCGCGTCGCGAATATCCACGATTTCATCGTGAATCAGCCCGACGGTTACGATACCGAGGTCGGAAACCGAGGTCTCAAGCTCTCAGGCGGTGAAAAACAGCGCATTTCGATTGCCCGCGTCATTCTGAAGAATCCGAAGATCCTCATCCTCGACGAGGCGACGAGCGCGCTCGACTCCATTTCCGAAAACTCCATTCAGGACGCGCTCGAAAATATGATGCGCGGCAGAACGAGCATCGTCATCGCGCACAGACTGTCGACGATCCTGAAGGCGGACTGCATCCTCGTCGTCAAAGACGGCGTGATCGCCGAACAGGGCACGCACGAAGAACTGCTCGCCCTCGGCGGCACCTACCGGATGCTCTATGAAACGCAGTTCAGACAGGCGATCAACGCGGAAAGCGAGCAGAAGAACACGCTTGATTTCGGCGCGTTCGCGACCGAACACGAGGTCAGAAAGATCACCGAGGCGGACATCACCGACGTCTATCGCCTCTGCAAGACGAATAAGCGGTATTACCGCACGATGCACGCGGTCCCGACGCGCGAGAGTCTGACGGAAGTCATCAGCGAATTGCCCGGCGATACCGGCGAGCAGAATAAGTATTTCGTCGGCTTCTGGGACGACGACCGACTCATCGCGGTGATGGATCTGATCACGGAATATCCCGAAAAAGACGCGGCGTTCATCGGCTGGTTCATGGTGAACGGCGAGATGCAGGGACAGGGCATCGGCTCGCAGATCATCGCGGACGTGCGCGCGGCGCTCAAGGGCGCTGGATTTGCGAAAATCTCGCTCGGCTGCGTGAAGGAGAACGAGGAAGCGATCCGCTTCTGGGAAGGCCAGGGCTTCGTCCCGACAGGCGAAGAGAGCGAAAGCGGCAGACATACCGTTCTGACGCTTGAAAGAAAGATCTGAAAAAACAAAGAAAAACCACGG
>JAZLHQ010000248.1:0-11015 GCA_045616925.1 Eubacteriales bacterium
GTCGGTTCCGGCGTCGTTGCAGAAATCATCGCTTAATTGATTTCACCTTCCCGGCAACGCGGCAAAAGTTCGCTTTTGCCGCGGTGTCGGGATTTTTGTATGGAAAGAAAGGAGTGGTCGAACGTATGAAAAACGGAACCGTGCGCCGCATAACCGTAACGGCGATCATGTCGGCCGCTTCCTTCGTTTTGATGCTGCTCGAATTTGCGACCCCTCTGACGCCGGCGTTTCTGAAATTCGATTTTTCGGATTTTCCTGCGCTTCTGACGGCGTTTTCACTGGGACCCTTTTACGGCGTCCTCGTACAGCTCGTCAAAAATCTGTTGCATCTGCCGTTTACGGCGACGATGTGCGTCGGCGAACTCGCCAATTTCATCGTGGGATCGGCACTCGTCCTTCCCGCGGGACTCGTTTACCGACTGAAAAAGACGCGCACGGGCGCGATGCTCGGATCGTTCGCGGGCGCGGTATTCGCAGCCCTCATCAGTTTTCCGGTCAATTATTTCATCACGTACCCGTTCTACACGGGATTTATGCCGCTGGAGGCGATCCTCTCGGCGTACAGTATGCTGATCCCGGCGGCGAATACGCTGCCGAAGGCGCTTCTGATCGTCAATATGCCCTTTACGTTCGTGAAGGGAATGATCTCGGTGCTTCTGACGTTCCTCGTCTATAAAAAACTTTCCCCGATACTGAAAGGCTCCAATCAAAAAAGAGGATGAACTATGATACAGGCAATCAAGGATTTCTTCATACGCGTCGGCGGCGCACGCTTCGCCGTGTTCTGCTGCTCGCTGCTGCCGATCATCGAACTGCGCGGCTCGATCCCGCTCGGCGCGGGACTCGGACTTCACTGGTATGAGAATTTTCTCATCAGCGTCGTCGGCAATATGCTGCCCGTACCGTTCATTCTTCTTCTGATCCGCACGGTCCTTTCGTGGTTCTCAAAATCGAAGATCAGATTTCTCAATAAATTCTCGAACTGGCTCAACGCCAAAGCCGAAAAGAACAAGGAAAAGGTGCTTAAATACTCATTCTGGGGACTTTTCCTGTTCGTTGCGATCCCGCTGCCGGGAACCGGCGCGTGGACGGGCTCGCTCGTCGCGGCGGTCTGCCAGATCCCGTTCAAGCGCTCGATCCTCGCCGTATTCCTCGGCGTGCTCGCCGCAGGCGCCATTATGACGCTCGCGTCCTACGGTTTCGTCGGATTTTTGAAAATTTTTATATAAACCCTTGCAATTTGTCCGCAAATGTGCTATACTGAACTTTGTCGGATAAACGACTGAATAAAATATTCTTATCAAGAGTGGCGGAGGGACAGGCCCTGTGATACCACGGCAACCTGCTAAAAGGTAAGGTGCCAATTCCTTGAAGATGAGAACCATAAGGTTACGCTTCCCGGAATGGCATTCCGGGATTTTTTGTTGCTTTGCCGCCTTTGCCCGAATGAAGTTTACTGTAAAGGAAATCACCATGAAAAAACTGTTTACATCCGAATCCGTAACCGAGGGACATCCCGATAAAATGTGTGATATCATCTCGGATTCCATCCTTGACGCGATCCTTGCGGTCGACCCGATGGCGCGCGTCGCCTGCGAAACGACGGCGACGACGGGCATCGTCTACCTGATGGGCGAGATCACGACGACGGCGAAGATCGACTACGACGCGATCGTGCGCAAAGCCGTCAACGAGATCGGCTATAACCGCGCGAAATTCGGCTTTGACTGCGAGACCTGCGCCGTCGTCAACTCGATCCACAGACAGTCTCCCGACATCGCGATGGGCGTCAACCGCTCGCTCGAAGCGAAGAACGGCGAGGACGACCGGTACGATATCGGCGCCGGCGACCAGGGAATGATGTTCGGACTCGCGTGCAGCGAAACGCCCGAACTGATGCCGCTTCCGATCTCGCTTGCGCATAAGCTCGCGAAAAAGCTGACCGAGGTCAGAAAAAACAAGGAACTCACCTACCTGCGCCCCGACGGAAAAACGCAGGTGACGGTCGAATACGACGGCGATAAGCCCGTTCGTATCGACACGGTCGTCATCTCGACCCAGCACGATCCGGACGTTTCGCAGGAACAGATCCGCGAGGATATGATCGAAAAAGTCGTCAAGACGACGATCCCCGCTGAACTTCTCGACGAAAATACGAAATATTTCGTCAATCCGACGGGACGTTTCGTCGTCGGCGGCCCGCAGGGCGACTCGGGACTCACGGGCAGAAAGATCATCGTCGATACCTACGGCGGCTACGGCAGACACGGCGGCGGCGCCTTTTCGGGCAAGGACCCGACGAAAGTCGACCGCACGGCGGCATACGCCGCACGCTACCTCTCGAAGAACGTGGTCGCGGCGAAGCTCGCCGATAAGTGCGAGATCGAGATCGCGTACGCGATCGGCGTCGCAAGACCCGTCTCCCTGATGGTCGAGACCTTCGGTACGGGCAAAATCGCCGACGAAAAGATCGCCGAAGCAATTATGGAACTGGTCGATCTGCGTCCCGCGGCGATCATCGAGCGCTTCGGTCTGCGCGCGCCGATCTACGCGCGCCTCGCGGCTTACGGCCACATGGGCAGAGAAGACCTCAATGCCCCGTGGGAGAAGACGGACCTCGCCCCCGCGCTCGCGAAATTACTGTAACAACGAATATATGACGACATAAAATACACCGAGAGGTGTATTTTATGTTAAAAACGGCATTTGAGATCCTGTCAGCGGTTTTCTGCGTCTACGGATTTTATACGTTCCTGCACGACGCGGCACGGATCTTTTTACGCAAAATACGAAAGAAGGAGGGAATTGAGGATGATACCGGAAGAAAACGAGTTAAAAGACCTTGAGATCATCGAAGGTACGATCGAAAGCATCACCTATCAGAGCAGCGAATCGGGCTACACCGTCTGCGATCTTTCGACGGACGACGCGCTCTATACCGTCGTCGGCACGATGCCGGACGTCATCGAAGGCGAAATGCTGCGCGCCTACGGCAAGACCGTCACGCATCCGACGTACGGCGAGCAGTTCAGAGTCAGTTACTACGAGCGCACTTTGCCCGCGTCGACCGCGCAGATCCTCTCTTTCCTCGAAAACGGCGCGATCAAAGGCATCGGACCGGCGCTCGCACGCCGTATTGTCGGCAGATTCAAGGATCAGACCTTCGACGTGATCGAAAATCACCCCGAATGGCTGACGGACGTCAAGGGGATCAGCGCCAAAGGCGCCAAAGAGATCGGCGAGTCCTTCCGCGAGCGGTACGCGATGCGCAGCCTGCTCGAAGTCACGGGAAATCACTTTTCTCCCGCCGCGACGCTCAAGATCTATAATCAGTGGGGCGCCGCCGCCGTCAACGTGGTCAGAAAAGACCCCTATCTGCTTTGTACGCAGATCGACGGCATCACGTTCGCAAAATCCGACGAGCTTGCCGCCTCGCTCAAAATGGAGAAGGATTGCCCCGAGCGCAAACGCGCGGGCATCCTGCACCTTCTGAAGAGCAATGCGAACGGCAGCGGACATACGCTGATGCCGCTCGATAAACTGATCGAACTGACCGCCGCGTTCCTCGAGATCGACGCGGACAAGCTCACCGAGAGCGTTGAGGAACTCAAACACGACGGCGAGATCGTGCTCGTCAATAACGGCAAGCGCGAATACGCCTACTTAAAAGAATACTACGACGCAGAAAAATTCATCGCGCGCAAACTGCATTTGCTCGATAAAGTCTGCCCGAAGGAGTCGCTCGAGGGGATCGACCGACTGATCCTGCAGATCGAATCCGAAGAAGGGATTGAATACGCCCCGCTGCAGCGCCGTGCGATCCTTTTCGCGATCAATAACGGCGTTATGCTTCTGACGGGCGGCCCCGGTACCGGAAAAACGACGATCGTGCGCGCCGTCGTGCGCATTATGGAGCGTATGGGACTCGAAGTCGTGCTGGCGGCGCCGACGGGACGCGCCGCGAAAAGACTTTCCGAAGCGACGCAGTCCGACGCGCAGACAATCCACCGTCTGCTCGAAAGCACGAAGCTTTCGAGCGACGGCAAGCCGCATTTCAACCGCGACGAAAACAATCTCCTTGACGCCGACGCGATCATCATCGACGAAACTTCGATGATCGACACGCTCCTCTGCGACGCGCTTTTGAAGGCGGTCAAGCCGGGCGCGCGCGTGATCTTCATCGGAGACGCGGATCAGCTGCCGTCGGTCGGCGCGGGAAACGTTCTGCGCGATCTTCTCAGATCGGATTCCTTCTGCACGGTCGCTCTGCACGAGATCTTCCGTCAGGCGCAGGAGAGCCGGATCGTCACGAACGCGCACGCCGTCAACAACGGCGAACTGCCTGTGCTTGACGACAAAAAAGGCGATTTCTTCTTTCTTCCGCGCGAAAACGAGACCGAGACTCTTCGGACGATCGTCGATCTCTGCCTCTTCCGCCTGCCGAAAACCTACGGAGAGGACGTTCTGCGCGGCTTGCAGGTCATTTCACCGTCGAGAAAGGGAAACGCGGGCACGGAAACGCTCAATAAAGTCCTGCAGAGCGCGCTGAATCCGCTGCATCCCACGAAAAAAGAATACAAAGACGAATCCCGCTCCCGCGTTTTCCGCGTGGACGACAAAGTGATGCAGATCAAAAACAACTACGACCTCGAATGGACGCGCGGCATCGAGGAGGGAACGGGCATCTTCAACGGCGACATCGGCACGGTCGTCGATATCGACCGTTCAAGCGGGCAGATGACCGTCCTGTTCGACGACAAAACCGCCAATTACGACCTCAAAAAGCTCGAGGAACTCGAGCACGCCTACGCGATCACGGTGCATAAGAGTCAAGGCTCGGAATACCCGATCGTATTGATGCCGGTCTACCCGTATTCGCCGAAGCTTCTGACGCGCAATCTGCTCTATACCGCGATCACGCGCGCACAAAAAATGGTCATTATGGTCGGAAATATGCAGGTCGTGCAGGGAATGGTCGAAAATAACCTTTCCGTCAAACGGTATTCGGGACTCGCTCTGATGATCAGAAAGGAATACGAGGAGGACGAGCCGTGAGCCGGATCAGAGGACTTCTCGATTTCCTTTTTCCGCCGTTCTGCTTTTCCTGCGGCGAAGTGATCGCGCATAACGCCGCAAACAAGGCGCTTTGCGAAAAATGCTTCGCCAAATGGCTGGAAGAGAAGGATTCCGTCTGCGAAGGCTGCTGGCAGAAGCAGATAAACTGCACCTGTATGCCGAAAGCGCTCGGCAAAAGCGCGAAAAAAGCGATCCACCTCGTGCCATACGGCATCGAGGACGGCGTCGGCGGCAGACTCGTTCTCGAGGCGAAGGATCACCACTACGAATACCTCTTCGATTTCCTCTCAACGGAACTCACACATACCGTGCGCACGAAATTTCCGGAGGGCGGATTCGACGGTCTGACCTTCGTCCCGCGTTCGAAGAAAAAGATCCGCGAAACGGGCGTCGATCAGTCGAAGGAACTCGCCCGTGAAACGGCCAAGAAGCTCGGGATCGATTCTTTCGACGCGTTCGGGCATCGCGGAACGCGCCAGCAGAAAAAACTCGGCGCCGAAGAGCGATTTCAGAACGCCGAGGAAACCTATTTTCTGAAAAACGGCGTCAAAAAGCATATCCGCGGAAGAAATCTTCTGCTCGTCGACGACGTTCTGACGACGGGCGCCTCGACCGGCGCCTGCTCAATGCTTCTCAAAAAAGCGGGCGCCAAAAGTGTCACGGTCCTTACCGTGTGCAAAACGCCCTATAAAAAGAAAAAAACGGCAGAAGTTTGAATTCTGCCGTTTTTTCGTTAAAGGAACTTTTTGAGCGCGTCGATGTTTCTCTCTTCGACCGTCAGAAGTCGCTTCGTCATTTCTTTGATCTTCGGATCGCCCTCGAAATCGTTCAGATGCTCGTTCAGTTTGATGATGCCCGTGTTCGTGCCCTTCATCATATCTTCGGCGATCGAACTGTCGGATCTCTCGACGAGATTTTTCATCGTGGTCATAAATTCGGACGCCATTTTCGCCATGACGGGCAGATCCTCAGCTTCATCGTCGAGAGAACGGAGCATTTTGTCGCACTCTGCGAAGAATTTTTCGTAATCGCCGCGCTGCTCGATAAGCAGATCGCGGAATTTCGGGTCGTTTGCGTGCTCCTTGACCATATCAATGCCGTCGATGCCCATTTCGACGTTCTGGCGGATATAATTGAGCATTTTGGAATCACTTAACATAATAAACCGTCCTTTTCTGTTTTGACAAGAGTATGGCAATTTGTTTGCGGAATTATGCGCAGATCATTGACAAGCGTAAAAAAAGATGGTATGATTAAAATGTTCCCGCAACCGGCAACTGTCGGAATTGGCTGACAGATCAAAGGAGGACGTGTTTTATATGATTTTTTTGTTGCAGCGTGTTCCGCCTGCCATATCCTTCGGAAATACCGAAGCTGTTCTCAACCACACATACGGTCAGACTGATCGGTATCTGACAAAAGACGGCGAGCCGTATCTGTATATAATGGGAGAACTGCATTATTCACGCGTTGATGAAAAGCAGTGGGAAGAACGCTTGAAGCGTATGAAGGAAGCAGGCATCGAAATCATTTCTTCCTATATCATTTGGAACCACCACGAAGAGGAAGAGGGAGTTTTTGATTTCAGCGGCAGACGCGATCTGCGCCGTTTCGTGCAGCTCTGCGAGCGGCTCGGCTTGTATTTTTTCTTCGCATAGGTCCGTGGGCGCACGGTGAGGCGCGCAACGGCGGCTTTCCCGATTGGTTGAATAAAGCGTGCGAAAATGGTACGAGGCGGATCGCTTACCCGTATCTTGATTACGTGGAACGCCTTTTTCGCCGTGTCTATGACGAGATCGGACAATGCCCGAATCTGATCGGTATTCAGGTTGAAAATGAACTGACGAAGCGACCTGCGTATCTCGAAACGCTTCATCGGATGCTGAAGGACATCGGTTTTCGAGTCCCTTACTGGTCCGCGACCGCGTGGGGAGGTGCTGAATTGCCCCGGGATCTTCTTCGGATGTACGGATGGTATCCGGAAGCACCGTGGGCGCAGCATACGAATCCGATTTACAATAATGAGGCGTACCGCTTCACACGGCAGCGTGCGGACAATATGGTCGGAAACGACGTTTTGACTGACTCCGTTCCGGCAGAAAACGGTGTTGCAAAGAGGCAATATCCGTTTCTGTCATGCGAAGAGGGAAGCGGAAATCAGATCACCTATCACCGCAGACCGCTGATCGGCGCGGACGACGTTTTGTCTATCGCGGTCAGTAAACTCGGGTCAGGGCTGAACGGTCTCGGCTATTATATGTTCTGCGGCGGCGAAAATCCCCGCGGAAAATATTCCGATATGCAGGAAAGCCGTGCATCCGGCAGCCGGAACGACTATCCGATCCGTTCATACGATTTTGACGCGCCGATCGGTGACAGCGGAGGTTTGCGGCAAAGTTTTTTCCGATTTCGCGAATTGCATCGGTTTGTCCGATCGTTCGGAAAACATCTTGCACCGATGCAGGTCTTCCTGCCGGCGGAAGACCCGTCCGCTCAAAAAGATGAAGCATCGCTTGCGTGCGCCGTGCGCAGTGACGGTATTTCGGGTTATTTCTTCTTCAACAATCATGCCCGTTTGAAAACGAAACCTTCGGTGAAAGAAAAAATCACCGTTACTGACTATAACGGCATCTCATTTGATTTTGAACTCTCCGCTGCGTCGGACGCGTTCGGCGTATTCCCCATCCGCCTGACCATCGGATCGACCCGCTTTAGATGTGTCACCGCGATGCCGGTCGAAGAGCGGAAGGGAAGTATGACTTTTGTGCCGATCAAGGGACTTGCGCCTATTATCGTGACCGAGGACGGTCGCCGCATTCCCTTTGAGGGAACTGTCACAATAGGAGACGCGGAACTGCGGCTTGAAAAGCCGAGCGAAGTGACAGCGTCACCGGAATATGCGCTGCCGTACACCTGTCGAGCGGTCAATCTGCTTTCGCACCGCGATTTTTTGCATCTTGATTACCGCGACAATCCCGCAGACCGAACGATCGAATACGAATTTACCGTGCCGCGATGCGCGACCTATCTGCTTCTGCGTGTCATGGGATGCGCCGCCGCTCTCTACGACGGGGACGAACTTCTATCGGATCGCTATCCCGACGGATCCGTATGGCACGCAGACGTGCGCGAACGCCGTGAAAAAATGCTGACACTGAAGATTTTGCCGCTGACTGAGGAAGATCAAAAGGGCATCTATTGGGAAACGTGTGACGGCGCTGTTTTGCCGTGTGGCGGGCAAGAGCCCGTCGTCAGCATTCATTATACTGACGCCGATCCTTTGATCCTGCCGGACACCCCGTCCGCTGTCGTTTATGTATGAAAAAATATTAAAATACAAAAGGATACCGAAAAATGTTTGTTTTTTAACTTGCGGATCTTGAAAAGATCATCCTGTCCAAAGACCCCGTCTCCGTTATCCTCGATACGGATACCTATAACGAGGTGGACGACCAGTTCTGCCTTGCCTATCTGATGAAATCCCCGGAGCGCACCTGTCTTTTTTCATCAATACGGACGTTTTGCTCACAAAAAACCACCCGCAAACCAAACGGTTTGCGGGTGGTTTCGTATTGCCTAAAAACGTGATTAACGCTTCGAGAACTGAGGAGCACGTCTTGCTGCTTTGAGACCGTACTTCTTTCTTTCCTTCATACGAGGGTCACGAGTCAGGAATCCAGCCTTCTTCAGAAGGGGACGGAATTCGGGATCGACTTCGAGCAGAGCCTTTGCGACGCCGTGACGGATCGCACCTGCCTGACCGGAGAAGCCGCCGCCTGCAACGGTGCAGACGATGTCGTATTTACCGACGGTGTTGGTAACGCCGAAGGGCTGGTTGACGATCAGCTTCATGGTCTCGAGACCGAAGTAGTCGTCAATGGTACGGCCGTTGATCGTGATGGCGCCGGAGCCGGGATACAGACGGACTCTTGCAACGGAGCTCTTTCTTCTGCCGGTGCCGTAGAAATACGTTTTAGCGCTGGTGTACATAATTTATGCTCTCCTTTCTCAGTCAATGGCAACGGGCTTCTGCGCCTGCTGCTTGTGTTCGGGACCTGCGTAGACCTTCAGACGGGTGATGGCCTTGTCGCCGATCGAGTTGTGGGGAAGCATACCCTTGACTGCGAGCTCGACTGCGAGTTCGGGCTTCGTTGCCATGAGGGTTCTGTACTTGACTGCCTTCAGACCGCCGATGTAGCCGGAGTGACGGTAGTAGAATTTCTGATCGAGCTTCTTGCCGGTCAGAACTGCCTTGGATGCGTTGACGATGATGACGTATTCGCCGCAGTCAACGTGGGGCGTGTATTCGGGACGGTGCTTGCCGTTCAGAATGGTAGCCGCGAGAGTTGCGGTCTTGCCGAGGGGCTTGTTGGCAGCGTCGATGACGTACCACTTGCGCTCAACGGTCTCATTTTTTGCCATGTAAGTGGACATTTGATTTCTCCTTTTGTATTTTTACATATAATTTTATCGCACAAGTGGGATTATAGCACAATGCTTTCGCTCTGTCAAGTGTTTTTTGATCATTTTTTCTTCATATTTTGAAAAACGCCGAAATATCTCTCGTATTCTCTCGTATTCTCTCACTTTCTCTTTGTTTCTATTCGCTTCAAAAATATTTGTTTACAATTTGTAAAAACTTTTTCTCCTCCCGAATGTGACAAAATACGATCCTTGTGCCGTGCGATAATAAGGCGTCATAAAAAACGCCGGCAAAGCATAGGATTAAGCACAGCCGGGTGATCGGAAAAACCGAATTGAATGAAAACGGAGAGGAAGGCAGAAATATGTCTGAAAACAAGTATTTACCGGAAGGAATGTTGATCGGCGGACAGGGAAACACGGAATACGTCTCGTCTTTGCAGGGACTTGAGCGCGCGATGGCAGAGGGGAAGATCCTCGAAGCGACCGCGATCCTGTGCGACGGAAATATGAATCTGACGGTCGATCTCGGCTCGATCGGCGTCAAGGGGATCATCAGCCGCCGCGAGTGCGCATACAGCGCGCTCGGCGAGGAAATCAAGGATATCGCGATCATTTCGCGCGTCGGGAAGCCCGTGTGCTTCAAGGTACTTTCGCTGCAGAGGGACGAAAACGGCGCCGTCACGGCGATCCTTTCGCGGCGCGCGGCGCAGATCGAATGTATGAACCACTATATCATGACGCTTGCGTGCGGCGACGTGATCCCCGCGCGGGTGACGCACCTCGAGCATTTCGGCGCTTTCGTGGACGTCGGCTGCGGACTTCCGTCGCTTTTGTCGATCGACTGTATCTCGGTCTCGCGCATTTCGCACCCGCGCGATCGCTTCTACGTCGGAATGACGATCCGCGTGATCGTCAGATCCGTGGACGCCGTGAGCGGTAAAGTGTGCGTTTCGCACAAGGAACTCCTCGGCACGTGGGAGGAAAACGCGGAGCGTTTCCGCATCGGGCAGACGGTGATGGGGATCGTGCGCTCGGTCGAGCAGTATGGGATCTTTATCGAGTTGGCGCCGAATCTCGCGGGGCTTGCGGAATACAGGCAGGATATTACGGTCGGGCAGTGTGCCGCCGTCTACATCAAGAATATGATCCCCGAGCGAATGAAGATCAAACTCGTCATCATCGACTCATGCAAGAACGAGTTTCCCGTTCTGAAGATGCAGTATTTTATCCCGTCGGACTGTCAGCATATCGACTATTGGCGCTATTCTCCCGACGGAATCGAAAAAGTGATCGAAAGCCGCTTCGGCGTGTGAAATAAAAATGCCTCCCCTGTGCAAGGGGAGGGGGACCGCCGAAGGCGGTGGTGGGATTGTCAGCAAATAATTCCAATATTTAATTATTTGCGTCGAATCCTTACAATCCTCCACTGCTTCGCGGAGTTTTTTCCTCCGGAAAAATTTCCCTCACCGGAGGGAGCCCGCCATTTCGCATCTTCTCCCGTTCCCCGTAGGGAT
>JAZLHQ010000249.1:0-16167 GCA_045616925.1 Eubacteriales bacterium
ACGTCTCCGACGCGCTCGCGTTCGACGCGATCGTCGCGACCCTCGTCAAGAGCCAGGAGGAGTGGTCCGAGTACCCGAAGATATACAACCCGATGAAGACGCGCACCGTCTCGTCGCTTATGAAGCCCGTCAAATTCAGAAAACTGCTCGAGGATCTCTTCGGCTTCGTGCCCGATAAGATCGTCGTCGCCGAGCCGCGCTTTCTGAAGGGCTTTTCGACCCTCTTCAACGAAACGACGTTCGAGCAGTACAAGCACTGGGCGTACGTCAACAAACTGATCTCGGCGTCCTCGACGCTCTCCGAGAAGATGCGCGAGGAAGGCTCTTCCTACCGCCGCGCTCTGATCGGGATCGCGCAGATGCCCTCGATCGAAAAGTACGCGTACCACCTCGCGTCCTCGTTCTATTCCGAGCCGATCGGCCTCTACTACGGCGAAAAATATTTCGGCAAAGCGGCGAAAAAGGACGTCACCGACATCGTCAGGGAGATCATTTCGACCTATCAGGACCGCGTTTCGAAGAACGATTTTCTGTCGCCCGAAACGAAGGAAAAGGCGATCCTCAAGCTCTCGAAGATCGAAGTCAAGATGGGATATCCCGACAAATGCGCGAAGATCTACGAAAAGCTCGTCTTTGACGAAAACGCTTCGCTCTATACGATCGTCTCCGGACTTTCGGCGATCAGAACGCTCGACAATTTCGCTGAACTCACCGAAGACGTCGACCGCACCGAATGGGTGATGCCCGGTCACATGGTGAACGCGTGCTACAATCCCTTCACGAACGACATCACGTTCCCGGCGGCGATCCTGCAGGCACCCTTCTATTCCATCAAGCAGACGAGAAGCCAGAATCTCGGCGGAATCGGTGCCGTGATCGGCCACGAGATCTCGCACGCCTTCGATAACAACGGCGCGCAGTGCGACGAAAACGGAAACCTCAAGAACTGGTGGACGAAGGAGGACGGCAGAAAATTCGCCGCGAAGACGAAGGCGATGATCCGCGAATTCGAGGGGATCGAACTGCCGTGGGGCAAGGTCAACGCGTCGTTCATCGTGAGCGAAAACATCGCCGACAACGGCGGAATGGCGGTCACGCTCGAGATGATGTCGAAACTCAAAAATGCTTCCTACGAAGAGTACTTCACGAACTGGGCGAAGGTCTGGTGCATGAAGGGAAGACCCGAATATCTCGCGCTTCTTTTGTCCGTCGACGTGCACGCACCGACCGTTCTGCGCGCCAATATGCAGCCGCGCAACTTTGACGAGTGGTACGAGACCTTCGGCGTCAAGAAGAGCGACAAGATGTACATCGCGCCCAAAAAGCGCGTCGTGATCTGGTAATTCACGCAAGAAAGCAGCCTCGCAGGAGGCTGCTTTTTTGTATCGGTAATTACGGATTCGTGGTTCCGTCGGAGCAGATCACGCTCACGCCGGAGTTCGCACGGATCCAGCCGGAGGTCTTCGTGACCGCCGCCCACTCCGCGGTCGTGCCCGCAAAATAGATCGTCTCAAGAGAATACATCGATGAGAACGAGCCGTCGCCGATCGTTTCAAGCGTGGAGGGCAGACGGACCGTCTTCAGCGCCGAGTAGGCAAACGCGGACGAGTCGATCGCCGTTACGCCCTCGTTCAGTGTAAGCGATTCGATCTGCGCGTACCGGAAGGCGGCGAAGCCGACGGTCTTTTCGCCCGTCACCGTCACCGTTTTCAGCGATTCGGGGATGCCGGTCGTTCCGAAGAGGTAGTCGAATTTCCTGTTCGGGCTGCTCTGCGAATCGCCGATGAACGGGATCGTCAGATCGGTGAGCGCCGTGCAGCCCTCAAGGATGCTTTCGGGAAGTTTTTTGTACGATTCCGTCAGGGAAACGGGGAGGGTCAGGGATTTGAGACCCGTGCAGTTAGCAAACGCGCGGCTGCCGACGGAGGTCACGTCGGGAAGGACGAGAGAAGTCAGTTTTCCGCAGTCGGCGAACGCCTCGTAGCCGATCGTTCTGACGTCCTTGCCGATCGATACGGACGAGAGATTCGTGCAGCCCGTGAACGCGCAGCCGCCGATCTCGGAAACGCCTGCGGGGATCGTGACGGAGGTAAGTCCCGTCTGCCGCGCGAACGCGTAAGCGCCTATGGAGGCAACTCCCGTCGGGATCGTCGAATTTCCGCAGCCCGCGACGAGACAGTTCGTCGATTTTTTGATGAGGCAATTTCCTTCGGTCCTGAATGCCGTATTGCCGGAGGCAACGACGAATTTCGTCATCGAGGTGCAGCCGCCAAAGACGTTTTCACCGACATCGGTGAGGCCCTTTGAAACGGTGAACGAGGTCATCGAGGTGCAACCGGAGAACGCGCCCGTGCAGATCACCTCGAACGTATCGGGCAGGTTGACGGTTTTGAGCGAGCGGCAATCGGAGAACGCGTAGTTGCCGATCAAACGGATATTCGCGGGCAGCGTGATCGTCTCAAGTCCGGTGCCGCAGAAGGTGTAATTGTCGATCTGATCGATCCCTTTTCCGACCGTCACGTTTTTGAGTGACGAGCAGTTTTCAAAGACGCTGTTGCCGAGATGCGTCACGCTGTCGGGGATCGCGATCGACTGAAGGGCGGAGCAGTCCGCGAACGCGTAGTGGTCGATATTCGTGACGTTTCCGGGAATATTGATCGAAACGAGTGCCGTGCAGCCGCGGAAGCAGTAATTGTAGATCGCACTCAGACTGTCGGGGAGCGTCACGGTTCTGAGATTCGTGCAGCCCTCAAAAGCGTTCCAGCCGATCTCAAGAATGCCTTCCGTGAGCTTGACGGAGGTGAGCGACGTGTTGTTCTTGAAGGCGTCGGCGGCGATGCCGTTGACCTTTTTGCCGTCGATCGTCGCCGGAACGACGAGTTCGGTGTCGGTGCAGGTGCCCATGCCCGAGACGCTGATTCCGCCCTTGTAATCTTTTACGTACGCGAGTCCGACGGAGCCGGTGGCGGGAATCACCTTGACTCTCGTCAGGACCGTCCCGCAGACGGCGCAGCGTTTTCCTTCGGTATTGCCGTCTTCGGTCTTCGTCGCCGCCTTTGCGGGGATGGTCACGGCCTTGTGGGGAAGCTTCGCGACGGTCGTCTGCTTTTCAATGATTTCATTGCAGACGGAGCAGTGGCTGCCCGCCGTTTTGCCCGCTTCAAGGCAGGTCGCGGGGACCGCCGCGTCCGTGACGGTCGTATGCGGTAGCTTGGGTACGGTCTCCTGCTTTTCGATCACGAGATTGCATACGCTGCAGTGACTTCCTTTCGAAAGACCCGTTTTCGAGCAGGTCGCGGCGACAGCCGCGTCGGTGACTACGTTATGACCCTTTTGGGGGATCGTTTCGGCTATCTGGATTACAAGACCGCAGACGGAACAGGTCTTGCCGTCGGTTCTGCCGTATTCGGTGCAGCTCGCCGGCTTACCCTGTTCGACAAGGACGGTGTGTCCCTTCGCGGGGATCACCTCGCGCGCCTTGAGGACTTCACCGCAGACCGTGCAGTGCTCGCCCTCGGTGAGTCCGTCTTCAAGACAGGAGGCGTCCTTTCCGGGATCGGTTTCGACCGTATGCCCTGCAGGAATCACCTCGCTGACGGAAAGGATCTTGCCGCAGGCGGAGCAGTAACTGCCGTCCGTTCTGCCGTCCTCGGTGCAGCTCGCCGGTTTACCCGGCTCCAAAACGACGGTATGCGCTTCGGGAATGATCTCCTGCGCTTTAAGGATCTCGCCGCAGAGTGTGCAGACGATCCCGTCGGTGAGTCCCGTCTCGGTGCAGGTGGCGGGTTTCCCGGGCTGCGTTTTTTCGACGTGGTTCAGTTTTTCGACCGTATTCTGCGCAAGAGTTATCTCGCCGCAGACGGTACAATGCCTGCCCTCGGTCAAGCCCTCTGCCGTGCAGGTGGGGGCAAGCGCGGGGTCCGTGACCTCGGCGTGCGCAAGCTTCGGAATCGTTATCCGCTCTTTGAGGATCTCACCGCAGACCGAGCATATACTGCCCTCGGAAAGTCCTGTTTTCGAGCAGGTCGCATCCTCCGTGGGCACGACGGCGGGCGTGTGACCGTTCACGCAGGGATCACCCGCCGTTCCGGACGTCGGATCGGGGGTTTTCTTTTTGCCGCCTCCGGAAAGGAGCGTTTCCAGGATCAGAAAAAGAATCAGAAGTGCCGCGGCGGTCGAAATGATCACCGGCAGTACAATGCGTCTGAATTTCGTTTTTTTCATCGATATTCCATCCCTTTCCCCATAAAAATCCGTATTTACGATCATATTTTAACACATTCCGAAGGTAATGTCAATGAAAAATGAGGAAATACGTGCGTTTTGCGCCGATTTTGCGTCTTGCACTCCGGGAAAAATCGTGGTATAATACGAAAAAAGGGAAGAAAGGCGCCATGATGAAAACGAAAAAGCGCGTGAAATATACGCTCGGGACGCGCGTCGCGTCCGACGGTACGGAATACGAACTCGTTCTCACGGAGCGAAAAACGCTCGCAGTCGAAGTGCGCGCCGAAAAAACCGTCGTGCGCGCGCCGACGAGACTTTCCGAAAGCCTCATCGACGCTTTCGTCGTCAAAAACGCCGCGTGGATCCGCCGAAAGCGCGCCGAAAACGTCGAAAGAAGCAGAGCGGCGGAAGAATTCGGCACCCTCGGACGTGAAGAACTCGCGGCGCTCGCGGATAAGGCGCGCGCGTATCTCCCGCCGAGAGTCGCGTATTACGCGTCTTTACTCGGCGCTTCCTATAAGAAAATCACCGTCAGATGCCAGAAAACGAAGTGGGGCAGCTGCTCGGCGGGCGGCAATCTGAATTTCAATCTGCTTCTGATGCTGACGCCGCCCGAGGTGATCGATTCGGTCGTCGCGCACGAGGTCTGCCACCTCAAAGAAATGAACCATTCGAAGCGGTTCTACGACGAGCTTTTCCGCATTTTCCCGAACTACGGCGCGTGCCGCAAATGGCTGAAGGAGAACGGCGGCGCGATCATGTCGCGCGTCGGAAGAACGTAAAAGATAAAACTGCCGGAGATTTTCTTTTTGCCGTTATTCTCTTGTAATTGCCGCAGACGTGTGGTATAATGGACTTATCAAAAAGAGGAGGGCAAGATGAGAAAATACCTTCTGCCCGAAACGGGCAACGATTACAAAGCCAATCTGCACTGCCATTCGACGCTCTCGGACGGGCATCTGACGCCCGCGGAAATTGCGGAATTATACCGCCGCCACGGCTACTCCGTGGTCGCGTTCACCGATCACAACGTCCAGATCCCGCACCCCGAACTCAAAACGGACGATTTTCTGCCCTTGACCGGCTACGAGATCAACGTGAGAGAGAAGGGCGAGAACGCAAAACTCACCAAAACCTGCCATTTGTGCCTCATCTCGCTCGACGACGAGGATCCGATGCAGCCGATCTTCACGGCGTCGAGTCTCAAGCGCGGTGCAATCGCCAGCGAACCGCTCGTCAAGCGCGACAGAACGAAACCCGATTACGTCCGCGTTTATTCGGCGGACGGCGTCAACGATATGATCCGCATCGGACGCGAAAACGGCTATTTCGTGACCTACAACCACCCCACGTGGTCGCTTGAGGACTATACCGACTATATGAACTATCACGGTATGCACGCGATGGAGATCTTCAACACGGGCTGCAATCGCGCGGGCTATCCCGAATACAACGCCCGCGTCTACGACGATATGCTGCGCGGCGGCGAGCGCATTTTCTGTGTCGCCGCGGACGACAACCACAACAATAGGACGGAGGACGATCCGAACTACGACTCCTTCGGCGGCTGGGTCGTGATCCGCGCGGACAAACTTGATTATCCGACGATCGCAAAGGCGCTCCGAAACGGCGATTTTTACGCGTCGACCGGTCCCGAGATCAACGCCCTCTGGTTTGAAGACGGAAAGATCCACGTCGAATGTTCGGACGCCGCGCGTATCAGTCTTATCACGGGTATGCACTACTGCAAGAGCGTCGGCAGGAGGAACGAGCCGCTGACCGCAGCTGAATTCGAAGTGCCGCGCGAATGCAAGTGGTTCCGCATCGACGTCGTCGACGGGCGCGGCAATCACGCCGATACGAACGCGTTTTTCACGGATGGATTCACGTTTCCCGCAGAAAACTGACGAAAAGAGGGAATAATCATGCTTTTATCTACGCAAACGGACGCCGCGTTCAAGTGCCTCGGCGCCGAAGAGGGAATTCTGAGACTTGCCGAAGCGGGTTTTGACGCGCTCGATTTTTCGATGTTCGGAATGAAGCGCGACGACGATCCGCTCGTCGTCGGCGACGGCGAAAAATACGCGGAATATCTTAAGAAACTCGCCGAAAACGCGGGACTTTCGTTCAATCAAGCGCACGCGCCGTTCCCGTGCTGGAAATATAACGAGGACGAATACAACGCGAAATTGCCCGGAAGGATCGAAAAATCGATCCGCATCGCGGGCATCCTCGGCGCGAAATCGATCGTCGTCCACCCGATCGCCTACACGCAGGGCAATCAGATCCCCGATTCCGACGGGATCGAAGCGGAAAAGAGACAGATGGAATTCAATCTCGCTTTTTTCAGAAGCCTCGAACCGCTTGCCAAAGAGTACGGGATCAAGATCGCGCTTGAAAATATGTGGGGACGCGATAAGTCAAGAGGGTACATCGTTCCGAACGTCTGCTCCTTCGGCGCGGATCTTGCGCGCTATTTCGACGAACTGAATCCCGAAGCGTTCACGGTCTGCCTCGATATCGGCCATTGCGGACTCATCGGCGAGGAGCCGCAGCACGCGATCCTCGCGCTCGGCGGCGATCGCCTCGGCGCTCTGCACGTGCACGACAACAATTTCGTGGAGGATCTCCACACGGCGCCTTTCACGAGAGGCTGCAAGATCGACTGGAACGCCGTCACGAACGCGCTCGGCGCGATCGACTATAAAGGCGATTTCACCTACGAGGCGGACGACTTCCTCTCGCGCTGCGATCGGGAACTGATGCCCGCGGCGCTGCGTTATATGGCGGATATCGGCAGGTATCTGATGCGCAAGATCGACGCCGCCCGCCCGCAGAACGCGAAATAATGCGCAGCCGCTGCGACGGCATCGGTCGGAACACACGTTAAATCAAAAAAGCACGGAATTCCGTGCTTTTTTGCGTTTATTGCCCCTCGTCGCGCTTCGCGTGCAGTCTTCGGTACGTAGCGGGGGTGCAGCCGAGGCACCTTTGGAAATTGCGGTGATAAGACCTGAGCGACTCGAATCCGCAGTCGAGAGCGATCTTCGTCACGCTGTCCGGCGTCTCGACGAGACGCGTGCAGCTCTCGCTGATGCGGTAACTGTTCACGTACTGCGTGAAGGTCAGACCCGTGCGCTCCGAAAAATAGCGCGACAGGTACGCGTAGTGGTACGACGTCGCGGCGCCGAGATCCGAAAGCGTGCATTTCTGCGCGTAATTCTCCGAAACGTAATCAATGATCCGAAGAAGAAGGTTTTCCTTTTCGGGGTCGCGCTCCGCGTAGGTCGCCCCTGCGTCGAATTCGTCGACGAGATCGTAGAGAACGCTCTTGACGTGGAGTGTGCGCCGGTCGGTTTTCAGCGACAAAAGACGTTCAAGGAGCGCCTTCGACGGGCGGAATACGTTTGACTCCGGCACGTGCGAAAAGGCAAATTTCGAAAACGCGCGGACGTACTCCGGCGAAAAGATCCAGAGGACGTGCGAGCAGTCGCCGTTCGGCTCGAGAAAATGCACGTCCTCGGGGAAGACGAGGACGGCGTCGTTTTCGGAAACGTCGTAGAGGCGGCTGCCGGCGCCGATGCGCATTTCGCCCCTGACGACAAAGATCAGCTCGAACGCCTCGTGGATGTGCGCCGGAAAGGAAAAATTCGATCCTTCCTCGACCTTCAGCGTGTCGCCCTTCAGTGAATGGTTGCGTTCGTAAAACATAAGCGCCTCAAAAAGTTAAATTTTGTCCTATTATTCTATCAGATTTGGCGTGAAAAGTCAATGGCTTGTTGCTATAATAAAATTGAAAAAATGTAACAAACGGAGGTATTTTATGAAAAAAGCACTACTTTTTTACGGCGGATGGGACGGGCATCAGCCCGACGCCGTATCGGCAAGATTTGAGCGTCTTCTGCAAAAAAACGGCTTTGTGACCGAGCGCGTCTTCGGCACGGAGTGTCTTGACGACCGCGAGAAGCTCCTGACCTACGATCTGATCATCCCGAGCGTTACGGGGAGCACGATCACGCGCGATCAGTCGAAAAATATCTCGTGGGCGGTCGCGCACGGCGTCGGACTCGCCGGCTGCCACGGCGGTATGTGCGATTCCTTCCGGCAGGACACCGAATGGCAGTTCATGACGGGCGGTCAGTGGGTCTCGCACCCCGGCGGGGACGGCGTGAAATACACCGTCAATGTCTGTAGTGGTTCGTCGCCCATCACCGAAGGACTTGAAGATTTTGAGGTCGAATCGGAGCAGTATTATCTGCATATCGACCCGTCGATCGAAGTGCTCGCGACGACGCGTTTCCCGACCGTCAACTACTATCACGCGTCGAACAAGCCGGTCGATATGCCGGTCGCGTGGACGAAATTCTGGGGCGTCGGCAGGGTATTCTACTGCTCGCTCGGACATCACGACGACGTGTTCGAAAAGTCGCCGACCGCCGAAATTCTGATGGAGCGCGGAATGCTCTGGGCGGCAGACGGCAAGGAATTTGCCGAAAAGAACGGTCTTTCCGGCGAAAAATACCACAATACCGCGAAAATGTACTGAGAAAAACAAGATGATACGTATTTCCGAAAAAGATACCGAGATCCTGCGCCGCCTCGGCGCGGAATATATGACGTTCGCGACGCTTCCCGTACAAAAACAGAAAATGGAGCTGTGGAAAGCGCTCAACCGCTCGCAGATGCAGGGTCCGATGGTCGCGATCGGCCAGATCCCGTTCGAGGAATTACAGCTTTCATATCCCGAGGAACTGACGCCGGTCGTCGAAAACCGCTATTTCCGCAAGCTCGAGGAAAACCTGCGCAGACAGATCTTTCAGTGGAAGCATTTTCCCGCCGATATGGTGCTTGAGCCGTTCATACGGCTCCCGACGACGGCACGCATGACGGATTGCGGTCTTCAGTCCGAAATCGCGAAACTGAAGCGCGAGGATCGCCCTTCCGTAGCGTCACAGCACTTTACGTCCGTTTTAAGCGATATGTCGGACGTTCAGAAGATCGTCGATCGGCACATAATGTTCGACCCCGCGGTCGAAGAAGAAACGGTTCTGGCGGCACAAAAGATCTTCGGCGGGATCGCCGAGGTCAGAAGAAGCCACGGATTTACGTTCCATCTGGGGATCTGGGATAAGCTCGAGGGCTTTCTCGGCGGGCCGGAGAACGCGATGTACCTCTTTTACGACGATCCCGATTTTCTGCACGCGGCACTCACAAGACTGACCGAATCACTCGAAAACGCGATCGACGAAGCGAATAAATTGCAGCTCGTCGACGACGTGACGCCGATCGTACACTGTTCTTACGTCTTTAACGACGAAACGCTCCCCGATTTCGACAAGGGCAAGGGAAGCACTTCGGAGAATTCGTGGGCGTTCGGTCTTGCGCAGATCTTCACCTCGGTCTCGCCGGAGTTCATGGAGGAATTCGAACTGCCGTATATCACGCGCCTCGCGTCGAAATTCGGCAATCTCTACTACGGCTGCTGCGACCGCCTCGACGACCGTCTCGACTGCGTCGTCAAAAAGATCCCGAACGTCCGGAAGGTGTCGTGCAGCCCGTGGAGCGATCGCAGAAATTTCGCCGAACGGATCGGCAAAACGCTCGTAATGTCGAATAAACCCACCCCCGCACTCCTTGCCGAGTTCGATGAGGACGCGATACGCAGGGATTTAACTTATACGTGTCAGCTCGCGAAGGAAAACGGCGTCAACCTCGAAATGATCCTGAAGGACATTTCGACGGTGTGCGGCCACCCCGAACGGCTCGATATCTGGAACCGGATCGCGATGGAAATCGTGGAAAATTATTGATTTACGGAGGAAAATTATGTTAAACGTAGGAATGGTCGGTGTCGGCTGCATCAGCGGCATCTACCTCAAAAATTTCTTCAACGTCTTTAGAGACGTGCGCCTCGTCGCCGTCTGCGACCTCATCCGCGAGCGTGCCGAAAACGCGCAGAAGCAGTATAATATCCCGAAACTCTACGACACGATGGAGGAACTGTTCGCGGATCCTGAGATCGATCTCGTTCTCAATCTGACGCGTCCTTATCAGCACTACGCCGTCTCGAAGGCGGCGCTGCTCGCCGGCAAGCACGTCTACTGCGAAAAGCCGCTCGGCGCGGATCTTGAAGAAGGCATCGAACTCGTCAAACTCGCCAAAGAAAAGAATCTGTTCCTCGGCGGTGCGCCCGATACGTTCATGGGCGGGGGCATCCAGACCTGCCGCAAGCTGATCGACGAAGGTCTTATCGGCGACGTCGTCGGCGGCAGATGCTGCATGGCGTCTCACGGCGTCGAGACGTGGCATCCCGATCCCGATTTTTACTATCAGCGCGGCGGCGGACCGCTCTTCGATATGGGTCCCTACTATATCACGGCGCTTATCAACCTGCTCGGCGGCATCAAAAAAGTCTACGGCACGGCGCATACGTCCTATAAGGAGCGTCTCATCACGGCGGAGCCGCACAAGGGTGAGATCATCAAGGTCAACACCCCGACGCACATCGAGAGCTTCCTGACCTTCGATTCCGGCGTCAACGTCTCGCTTCTGACGAGCTTCGACGTCTACGGCACGAAGCAGACGAACATCGAGATCTACGGCACGAAGGGCACGCTCTACGTGCCCGACCCTAACTGCTTCGGCGGAAAACTCGTTCTCAAGAACGGCGAAGCGGGCGAGGAATGCGCGATCGTCTTCAGAAACGGCGAAACGAAGAAGGACGAATATTTCCCGATCACGTTCGATTACGCCGAAAATTCGCGCTGCCTGGGGCTTGACGATATGGCGGTCGCGATCGAAACGGGACGTCCCGGCAGAACGACCTATAAGCAGACCTTCCACGTGCTCGAAGCGATGGCGGGCATTCTCAAGAGCGCCGAAACGGGTCTTCCTTACGAGATGACTTCGCATTTTGAGCGCGAAGCGCCGATGGATCCGACGCTCGAACACGGAAAACTTTGATTTGAAGAGGAAAAAGATATGAAAAACGCGTTTGAAAACATTCCGAAAATCAAATTTGAGGGCGCGAAGAGCGAAAATCCGCTCGCTTTCCGCTTTTACGATCCCGAAAGGATCGTCCTCGGCAAGAAAATGAGCGAGCATCTGCCGTTCGCGATGTCGTGGTGGCATACGCTCGGCGCCGCCGGCACCGATATGTTCGGCAGAGACACGGCGGACAAATCCTTCGGCGAAGAAAAGGGTACGATGGCGCACGCTTACGCGAAGGTGGACGCGGGCTTTGACTTTATGCAGAAGCTCGGCATCCCGTATTTCTGCTTCCACGACGTCGACCTCGTCCCCGAAGCGGAAGATATCAGGGAAACGAACCGCCGCCTCGACGAGATCTCCGACTATATCCTCAAAAAAATGAAGGAAACGGGCATCAAATGCCTCTGGGGCACCGCGAATATGTTCTCAAATCCCCGCTTTATGAACGGCGCTGGCTCGACGAACTCCGCAAACGTCTATTGCTTCGCGGCGGCGCAGATCAAAAAAGCGCTCGATCTGACCGTGAAATTCGGCGGACGCGGCTACGTCTTCTGGGGCGGCAGAGAGGGATACGAAACGCTGCTCAACACCGACGTGAAATTCGAGCAGGAAAATATCGCGAATCTGATGAAAATGGCGGTCGCCTACGGCCGTTCGATCGGCTTCACGGGAGATTTCTACATCGAGCCGAAGCCGAAGGAGCCGATGAAGCATCAGTACGATTACGACGCGGCGACCGCGATCGGATTCATCCGTCAGTACGGTCTCGACAAGGATTTCAAGCTCAATATCGAAGCGAACCACGCGACTCTTGCGGGGCACACGTTCGAGCACGATCTGCGCATCGCGGGGATCAACAATATGCTCGGCAGCATCGACGCCAATCAGGGCGACCCGCACCTCGGCTGGGATACCGACGAATTCCCGTTCGACGTCTATACGGCGACGATGTGTATGCTTGAGGTCATTAACGCGGGCGGACTCACCGGCGGCTTCAATTTCGACGCGAAATGCCGCCGCCCGTCCTACACGATGCAGGATCTCGTCGAGAGCTATATCCTCGGTATGGACACCTACGCGCTCGGACTTCTGAACGCCGAAAAGATCATCAAGGACGGCAGACTCGAACAGTTCAGAAAAGAGCGTTACAAGAGCTATTCCGAGGGAATCGGCAAGAAGATCCGCGAGGGAAAGACGACTCTTGAAGAGCTCGCCGCCTACGCCGACGAAATGGGCGCTCCCGCGCTTCCCGGCAGCGGCAGACAGGAACGTCTCGAAGCGATCGTCAATCAGATCCTTTTCTCTTAAACGATGAGATACTATATCGGAATCGACCTCGGCACGTCGTCCTGCAAAGGGATCCTCTGTGACCGGGAGGGTAAGATCTATAAGCAGTATTCCGTCGATTACCCCGTTTTGTATCCGCAGAACGGCTGGACGGAGCAGGATCCCGGAAAGTGGCTCGAAGCCGCCGAAAAGATCCTTGCGCAGTTGTCAGAAGGCGTCGAAGACGAGGTCTTCGGTCTTTCGTTCGGCGGGCAGATGCACGGACTCGTCCTGCTCGACGAATCTGACCGCGTGATCCGTCCGGCGATCCTCTGGAACGACGGCAGAACGGAAAAAGAAACGGCGTATCTGAACGAAGTCGTCGGACGTGAAAAACTTTCGGCTTTGACCGGAAACGTCGCGTTCGCGGGCTTCACCTCGCCGAAGATCCTTTGGGTACGCGACAACGAGCCCGAAAATTTCGCGAAGATCGCGAAGCTCTGCCTGCCGAAGGACTATATCGCCTACAAACTGACGGGCGTCTTTTCGACCGATTATTCGGACGCTTCGGGAATGCTCCTTCTCGACGTCAGGCATAAACGCTGGTCTGACGAGATGTGCAGAATCTGCGGCGTCAGACGGGAATGGCTCCCGACGCTTTACGAAAGCTATGCCGTCACGGGAAGACTTCTTCCGCGCTACGGTCTTAAAAACTGCGTCGTCACGGCGGGCGCGGGCGATAACGCCGCCGCCGCGATCGGTACGGGAACGGTCGGGAACGGCTCCTGCAACCTGTCTCTCGGCACGAGCGGGACGATCTTCATCTCGGGCGACGGGTACTCGGTCGACCCGAAGAACGCCCTGCACAGCTTTGCGCACGCAAACGGCAAATGGCATCTGATGGGATGTATCCTGTCTGCCGCCTCCTGCCGCAAATGGTGGCTCGAGGACGTCCTCGGAACGAACGATTACGAAGGGGACGAAAAACTGCTCGCGTCCGGTGACGCGGAAAGCGACGTTCTGTTCCTTCCGTATCTTTCGGGCGAACGCTCGCCGCACAACGACGTGAACGCGCGCGGCGCGTTCGTCGGACTCTCTGCGACCACGACGAAGAGTCAGCTCGGCAGAGCCGTCATGGAGGGCGTCGCGTTCGCGCTCCGCGACTGTCTCGAGGTCGCGAAGGCGAGCGGAATCCGTCCCAAAGAGACGAATCTCTGCGGCGGCGGCGCGAAGAGCGCCGTCTGGCGTCAGATCGTTGCGGACGTTTTCAATATGCCCGTCAGAATTCTGACGACGGAGCAGGGACCGTCCCTCGGCGGCGCGATGCTCGCGATGGTGGGGGCAGGGGAATACACAAGCGTTGAAGACGCCGCGGACGCGATCGTCAGAGTCTCGAAGACGATCCTGCCGGATCCCGACGGCGCTCTGAAAATGGAGCGCAAATACCGCGCTTTCACGAAGCTTTATCCCGCACTCAAAAATCTATACTGAACGAAAATCGGCGCATTCGTGCGCCGATTTTTCTCTTGCAAAAACGGGAAATGTGTGCTATAATCAAAGAAAAACGGTAATCGTAAGGAGAAATATTATGCCTTGTACAACCATTCTCGTCGGTAAAAAAGCGAGCAGCGACGGCTCGACGATGATCGCCCGCAACGACGACGGCAATTTCGACGTCAAAAAACTCGTCGTCGTCACTCCCGACAAGCAGCCGAAAAAATATAAGAGCGTGATCGGTCATCTGACCGTCGAACTCGACGAAGAGCCCCTTTCCTATACGGCGACCCCGACCGTGTACCCCGACGACGAGGGGATCTGGGCTGCCGCCGGTATCAACGAAAAGAACGTCGCGATGAGCGCGACCGAAACGATCACGACGAATCCGCGCGTACTCGGCGCAGACCCGATGGTGCGCTATCAGAAAGCAAAGAGCAAAAAAGAAAAGGATATCCCCGGCGGCATCGGCGAGGAGGACCTCGTCGTCCTCGTTCTGCCCTATATCAGAACGGCGCGGCAGGGCGTCCTGCGCCTCGGTAAGCTCCTCGAAAAATACGGCACCTACGAGCCGAACGGCATCGCTTTCAGCGATAAGGACGAGATCTGGTGGCTCGAAACGATCGGCGGACATCACTGGATGGCGCGCAGAGTCAAGGACGACGAGTGCGTGATCATGCCCAACCAGCTGGGTCTTGACCGCTTCGATTTCGACGACGCGTTCGGAAAGCAGGAGGAAAATCTCTGCTCGTCCGATCTGCGCGAGTTCATCGCCGAAAATCACCTCGATCTTTCGAACGGACAGGATTTCAATCCCCGCTGGTGCTTCGGCTCCCACGCGGATTCCGACCACGTCTACAACACGCCCCGCGCGTGGTACATGGGCAGATATCTGAACCCGACGAAGTATAAGTGGGACGGCGAGAACGCCGATTATAAACCCGAAAGCGACGATATCCCGTGGTCGTTCGTGCCGGAGCATAAGGTCACGGTCGAGGACGTCAAGTACCTTTTGTCCTCGCACTTCCAGGGTACGCCCTACGATCCGTATTCGAAGAACGGCAGCCATCCTTACAGAACGATCTGCAAGAACAACACGGGCACGATGGCGATCTGCCAGATCCGCCCCGATATGCCCGAAGAAATCAGAGCGATTGAATGGATCTGCTTCGGCTCGACCGCGTTCGACACCGTGATGCCCGTCTATACGAACGTGAAAAAGCTCCCCGATTATCTCTCGAAGGTCGAAAAAAAGGTCACGACGGACAATTTCTACTGGAACAGCCAGCTGATCAACGCCCTCGTCGATCCCTACTACGCGAGCGCGGTCATCTACGTTGAGCGCTACGAGAACGTCGTGATGGCGAAGACCCGCGCGCTTCTCAAAGAATATGACGCGAAATTCAAGGAGAGCGGCGACCTGAAAGTTCTTGACGACGCCAACCGAAAGCTCTGCGAAGCGGTCGGGGAAGAGACGTCGAAAACGCTCGGACAGGTGCTGTCGAACGCGCTGCATCACATGAAGAACAGCTATAACCGGGGAGACAACTGAAAATGAAAAGAATTATCAGCGCGTTTCTGGCGGTGATCCTGACCGTATTTGCCTTTTCCTTTGCCGGCTGCAAAAATACCGACGATCCCGAAGAAAGTGACGCGATCAGATTTACAAAGCTCGGCGACTACATTAGACCTGCCTTTACGATCCCATCAGCGAGTACGTCGGGATATATCCCGAATGGACGCTCGCCTATCTGACGGCGCCCGAGAATCGCGAAAGCGTCGACAAGGGGATCAAAGCGATCTGCGAATACGTTTCCTCGCTCGACCGGCAGGCGCTGCGCGACATGAACGAGCTTTGGGAATCGAGCTTCTCGTTGGTCGCGAACTGCACCGAAAAAACGCTCTTCGTGCGCTTTTTCGAGGACGACAACGTGACGATGACCGTCGGATTTGACAAATAAACGAAAAATCCGCTGCGGATAATGCTACGGGTGGATAAGGATGTTTTTTGGTTTTGTACAGTAAAATCAGATATAAGAGATATTGACAAATCAGAATTTGAAGAGGTAATCTTTATGAAACGAATCATAATTGTCGCTTTAGTACTAACATTAGTTTTTTCTTTGACTTCATGTGTTAAACAGGTGAATTCAGTAGACGTTCCGGCTGATTTCTGCTTTTATATTGAGT
>JAZLHQ010000250.1:0-7191 GCA_045616925.1 Eubacteriales bacterium
GACCCCCGTTTTCAACATCGTGCGCCGCATCGTCACTTTTCTCGTCTCGACGACGCTTTCCTACGATCTGAACGTCCACTACGTCGACGCCGGCATCCGCTACGAGCCTGCGGGCGCGAAAAAACGCGCCCGTCTCGAGGCGCTTGAGATCCTCAACAAGGATCTTTCCTTCCGCTGGCACAGCGCGGACATGGATAGCGTGATGCGCGAAGTCGTGCGCGACGCGGCAATCACCGGAGACGGCGTGCTCTACTGCTACTGGGACACCGAAAAATACGGCGATCCTTTGTGCAGAGGGCAGATCGTCACCTCGGTCTGCGACAGCGTCAACCTCTTCGCTTCCGATATGAACTCGCACGATCTGCAGTCGCAGGAATACATTATCCTCGCGGGCAGATGCAGCGTCGAAAAGCTGAAGCGCGAGGCGAAAGACTACGGTGCCGACGAGGATACGATCAAAAACATCATCCCCGACAGCGAAAACTCCGATCTCGCCGGCGATTATTCCCACCGCGAGAACACGGACGCGAACGCCGCGAAATGCACCTTCCTGATCCGCTTTTACAGAGACGAAAGCGGCTCGGTCTGCTGGGAAAAAACGACGCGTCTTTCGCGCATCTCGGGCGCCCGGACCGGCATGCACCGCTATCCCGTGACGTATTTCTCGTGGGAGAGCGTCAAGAACTGTCTGCACGGCGAAAGTCCGATCACCGAGATCATCCAGAATCAGAAGTACATCAACAAGGCGTACGCGCTCGGCATGAAGCACATGATCGACACGGCTTTCTCGAAGGTGATCTACGACAAGCGTCTGATCCCCGAATGGAACAACGAGGTCGGTCAGGCGATCGGCGTGCTTTCGGGCGGCGACGTCAGCGGAGCCGTCAACGTCCTCGGCGTCGGGCAGATGCAGGACGATTATCTCGATCTTTTGTCGAGCGTGATCGGAACGACCAAAGAAATGACCGGTGCGACCGAAGTCGCCCTCGGTGAAGTCGATCCGACCAATACGAGCGCGATCCTCGCGCTCCGCGAGATCGCCGAGTTGAGTCTCGATTCCGTGCGCGCTTCGCTCATCACGTCCGTCAGAGAGCTTGCGATGATCTGGCTCGAAATGCTGAAGGAATACTGTCCGCCCTACCGCCTCGGCAAAGACGGCAACGGAAACGATTTCAGTTTTTCCGCCGTTCCGATCGATTCGGTCGTTTCGCAGGTCGACACAGGCGCGACGAGACGTTTCTCGCAGAGCGTGCTTCTCAGTATTCTGAACAATCTTCTGCAGAACGGTCACATCAGCTTTGCGGAATATCTCGAACGTCTGCCCGAGGGCATTCTTTCCGACAAGGACACGCTCCTTGAGCGCGCGCGTTCGGAAAACGACAAAACGGAGGTCAAAAATGGACAATCAGCTTGAAAACGTTGAGATCAGCGCCGAAGAGGAGCTTGCCAATCTGAAAAAAGCGCTCGCCGAGAGCGAGCGCCGCTCAAACGAGCACGCGATCTTCAAGGAACTTTTCCCCGGTGACGACGAAAAGGATCTGCCCGACGAAGTGATCGGATTTGCAGAGGAAAAGGCGCTCCCGCTTTACGCCGCCTACGCCGTTTTCCGCAGAAAGCGCGAGCGTGCGGCGGAAACCGCGCGTGAAAAACAACTCGGCAATTCTATGAAAAGCGCCGGCTCCCTCGGCGGCGGGGCGATCCCCGAACGTCTCTTCTCCGAAGAAGAGATCCGCACGATGACTCCGCAGCAGGTCAGACGCAACTACAAACAAATCATCAAAAGTCTGCGTAAAACCGCGCAGAACTGAATGAAATCACAAAAAAGAAAGGAATTATCACAATGGCTATTACGAAATTCATTTCCACCGTCTGGAGCGAGACCCTCGCCAAATCCCTTGACAAGGAATACATCGCGATCAGCAACTGCAACCGCTCCTTCGAAGGCGATATCAGAGGCAAAGGCTCGAGCGTCAAGATCTGCTCCGTCGGCCCCGTTTCCGTCTTCAACTACAACAAGGACACCAATATGGCAGGCGCCTTCCCGGAGGCGATCTCCGATTCCGAAGTGACCCTCTCCATCTCACAGGCGAAAGCCTTCAACTTCCAGATCGACGACATCGACAGAGCGCAGACCAACCCGCAGCTGATGCAGGAAGCGATGCGTCAGGCGGCTAACGCCCTCGCCGACAAGGCGGACGCCTACGTCTACGGTCTCGCCGCGGAAGCGAAAACGCTCGGCTCCCCCGTCATCACGGTCGACGAAATGTCCTCCGACGACGTGCTTAAGATCCTTCTCAACGCGCGCAGAAAACTGCTTGAGAACAACGTCAACAGCAACGTCGAGACGGTCATCGAAGTGCCGCCCGTACTCGCCGTCGAGATCCTCAAAGCGAAGATCCTCACCGCCACCGACAACACGGAAAACATCGGCAAGGGCTACATCGGATCCTTCGTCGGATTCGACGTCTACGTTTCGAACAACGTCCTCTGCCTCAGCGGGCGCTATCAGTGCATGGCGAGAACCAAGCGCGCGATCGCGTTTGCCGAGCAGCTCAGCGAAGTCGAGGCTTACCGCCCCGAAAAGCGCTTTGCGGACGCCGTCAAGGGTCTGCATCTCTACGGCGCCAAAGTCGTATTTCCCGGCGAGATCGTCGTGATCGACGCAAGTCCCGTTCCCGATCCCGAGCCCGAGATCGACGACGGCGACGGCGACGGCGACGGCGACGGCGAAAACGACGAAGATTGATCTTTTTCCGTTCTGATAAGACGCTTCACTCAGGGAGTTTTCCATGAAGTTTTCAGAAGTTTACAACGCCGTATGCGCGCTCCTCAACGCCAAACCCGTTTTTATCGAGCCGACCAGTTCGGACGACGATCCCGATCCCTTATCGGCGGAAACGGCACGGCTTCACGACCGGGAACGTTTTCTCGGTGTCTGCGATCTCGCCTGCCGCCTCCTCTACCCCGATTACGTGAAATACTGCAGGTATCTCGGTTTAACGGCGGCAGCGTTCCCGACGTCGAAGATCCGCCTTGCCGATTTCGTATTCTTTCCGGATGCGTTCATTCCCTCTCTCTGCGCTCTCTGCGCCTATCTGACGGAATACCGCACCGAGCATAAAATGCTCTGGGAAAACGAACGGGACGCGATCCTCGGCCGTATCGATCCCTCGGTCGAAAGCATCGCCGATATTTACGGCAACGTATAATAAAACGAACGCGCAAGGTCGAAACCCTTGCGGGGTTTGTTCGTTTATTCGTTTTTCAGAAATCCGGAGAACGCTCAGCGTTCGCAAATATGCAGCCGTCGCGCTCCAGTTCTGCGTACCTTTGACGCG
Organism: Eubacteriales bacterium; assembly: GCA_045616925.1. Classification (GTDB taxonomy): domain Bacteria; phylum Bacillota; class Clostridia; order Oscillospirales; family CAG-272; genus JAZLHQ01. Next base: position 3,339 of record JAZLHQ010000250.1, read on the forward strand.
CAGATTCCGGATCCTTCATATCGCCGGGATTCGCCGAGAAGGCACTGTAGCCCGCAGAATTGAGTATTCTGATGCTTTCGGCATCCAGTTTATCGTGCTTCAGCATCGCATAGACCGTATTTCTGTTTTGCCAGACGAACCCATCGAGTACGGAAACGATTTCGGGAACTGTCGCAGTCGGACTGAAAACGATCTTCGGGATATCGGGAAAATCGGCGTCGAGTGCCGCCATCGTATCTGCGGAACCGCTCAAGAGCATTTTATCCGCGATACCGTACGTCTTTATCAATCCGTAAAGATTTTCAAACGCCGTTTCGTTCCCTTCCGGGCAGATTCCGAGCCGTATCATCGGTCGGCATCCGTAACGGACACAGATTCGTATTCCATCTTCGAGCGTAGGAATGCGCAGATCGTTTTCGGAGAAGTCGGAAAACGCGTATTCTGCATAGTTTTCACGACGGTCAATCCGCAGGGACGCAATATCCGAATCGTGAAGATTTGCGATTCCGCCGGTGCCGTTCGTCATTTTATCGACGGTCGGATCGTGCATCACGTATAGTGTTCCGTCCGCGCTTGCGCGCACCTGTGCGAAATTGATCGCATAAAAACCCGCTTTTGCTGCAAAAAGAAAGGCGGGAATACTGTTGCCCGGCGCGAAAATCCGCGTTCCCTGATGTGCAATCAATTTCATTACGAAATGTCCTCCTGCGCTTCATCTTTCCGCCCTTCAATGCTCCAGCCGGTTTCGGGCGCGAACGCGAGCATAATGACTTCACAGTTCTTCGTCGCGGCAGCCGCGAGACTTTCAGCACCGGAGAACCGGTATTTGACGGCACGCGCGACGCCGCCGTGCGAAACGACGAGGATCGTCTCGTCCGTTTTGCCGAAGCGCTCCGAAAGCTCGTCGAGAAACGAATCGACGCGGGCAAGGAACGCTTTTTTGCGTTCCGCGCCTTCGGGCGGCGAATCGTCGTAACGGTCGTCCCAGAACGACGTAAAATCGTGCGCGGGAAGGTTATATCCTTCTTTTTTGAAGCAAAGTCCTTCCCAACTGCCGAATCCGATCTCGCGGACGCGGGCGTCCGTAAAGAAGCGGATGCCGTTCATTTCGTCCGTTTTGCCAAAGGGCCAGAGATCCGGATCGCACGCCGGTCTGCCCGCTTCGGAACGAAGCAGGATCCGCACGCCCGTCTCCTTTGCCCTGTCAAGATCGCTCGTGACGAGCAGATCGAAGCGGATATCCGCCAGTTTTTCCCCGATCTCGTCGGCCGAGCGTCTGCCGTTTTCGTTCAGCGGGATATTCTTCTGACCCTGATAGAGTCCTTTGACGTTCCAGTCCGTTTCGCCGTGTCTGAGAAAAAATACGCGCATAAAAGATCAGCCGAGCGCTTTGCCGTTCTTATCGAAGAGAGGCAGCGGTTCGAGGTAGATGATGTCTTTTCTGTCCTTCGCGTCGCCTTCGGCGAGGATCGCCATTCTGCCGACGATATTGCCGCCCGCTTTCGTAACGAGCGCTTCGATCGCCGAGAGGGATTCACCCGTCGAAATGACGTCGTCCACGACGAGGATGCGCTTGCCCTTCATCAGTTCTGCGTCCTTGCCGTCGATATAGAGGTGCTGCTGACGGTTCGTCGTGATGGATCTGACCTCGACGCCGAAAATATCCGTCATATAGAGCTTCGTTGCCTTGCGCGCGAGGACGTATTTTGCGTCGCCGTGCTGTCTTGCCATTTCGTGTGCGAGCGGGATGCCCTTCGCTTCGGCGGTAATCAGATAGTCGTACTCCGGCGCCTTCTTGAGAAGCTCCTTTGCGCAGTTGACGGTCAGCTCGGGATCACCGAAGATGACGAATCCGGCGATGTAAAGCTCGTCGTTGACGGGGCAGATCGGCAGGGCGCGTTTGCAGCCTGCCACGGTGAGATCGTAGTATTTCATTTTATGTACTTCCTTTCGGGTAAATGATTCTTATTTCGCGGGGGTCTCCGATTCTTCCTCTGCCGGAAGGCAGGCGGAGAAATCCGTTATGACCTTGCCGCCGGTGAGATAATCGAGCATCACGGTCGTGCCGTTGTCGTGTACCCACGGCGCGATCAGGTCGCGCAGGGCGGGCTCCTGTCTTTCGCACATCGACGCGCCGAGCGCGGACATCACGAGTCCCGCGCTTTCGAGCGTGATCGTCTTTTTCGGGCAGACGAAGAAGGAAAGATCCTCATCGTCGACGTAGTCGTAATCCGTACAGGGCAAGGGCATCATGCCGAAGCGGCTGCCGTTTTTGAGGTAATTTTCGTAATTGCCGATCTTGTCGATCACGACGTCGGGCGCCGATTCGGGTGCACAGAGATAAGGCGTCAGATCCGTCTTCTCCTCGCCGTACGCGTTGAGGATCGCTTTGAGATCCGTTTGGCATCCGAGCTTGAGTCCCGTCTCTTTCAGAAAATCGGCGAAAGCCTTCCAATCCCACTTGCCGTCAAGAACTTTTTCGTACGGGATCTTCGCGGGATCGACCTTTTCGAGGTCGAAATAGACGCAGTAGACGTCGGTTCTCAGATAAGAGGCGTCCGTCAGAAGTCCGTAGGTATCGAGTTCTTCGACGCCCGATTTCGTTTCCTGCACGTAAACGAAATCATCGTTGAGAAACGGGATCTGATGAAGCGGAACGGCGTAACCCGCCTTGATCACTTCGATCGCCACTTTGGACGGGATCGCCAGCAGATCGCAGAAATACGTATCCTTTTCAAGATCCTCCATAAGCGTTTTTTCGGTGCGGGAGAGGTCTATGAACTGGACGTTGAAGCGCTTGCCGATCTCCGATTTCGCCGATTTGAGCGTTGACGAAAGCGGATGCTCGGTCGGGACGCTGACGGCGCTCTTGCCGTCGAGGCTTCCTATGATGAAGTAGACATCCTTATCCGTATAGAACAGTTTCCGGAAATCCGTTTCGGGCAGCAGCAGGAGCTGCGTCTGCGGATTCCTGACGGCGTCCGTTTCGGGCTTCACGTATCTTTCGACCGCTCTCGTCGTGACGGGCGGCTCCGTTGCCCTCTCGGGCACGGAAGCCTTCGCTTTATCGCCCTTTACGCGCTCGGTCTTTATGATGATCCCGCACGACGTAAGCGCAAGAAGCGTTGCCGCCAATGCAAGTATGACAAACAAAAGATAAAATCTTTTCACAAAATCCTCCGGTTGACGTCCCAAAAGCACAGTCTTATGACGTTACCTGCATTATAGCACATTTTTTCGGGATTTGCAAATACTTTTCATGAAAAATCCGTAAATTTCGCATCAAAAGAAATGAAGACCCCTGACGGGCTAATGAAGGAATGAAGACGCTCCGCTAATGAAGAAATTGAAATCAGAGAATGGGAGAAACGTGGGCGTCTTCGCTTCATTAGGTGAAGGGCACCGTCTTCATGAACGAGCGAAGCGAGTGACTTCATTCGTGCCGGCGGCTTTATTCGGAAATTATATATTATTTCCCCGCTTGATACCGTATGAGACAAAGATACCCGTTGAAAAAGATGATCTTTTTCAGCGGGTTGTTTCTTTAACTCGACAAACCGGGATTTGTCGACGAAACGCATTACCTTTCGGGCAATAAATAGGTATAACCGTCAACTAACACATAGCCATCATGCCATTCAAAAGTATAATCGTCATAAAACCATTCAATATGTTTATTCTCTTCATTTGTTAATCTGCAAATGAAAAACGGATTCACACGGTAATATACATCACCACTGCTTGCAACTAAAAATTGATAACTGCAAATAATTATTTCATCCTTACCGCTTGGTGAGATTTCATAGTAGAAATTCCTTTCAACTGTAAATTTTGACAATGAAAAAACAGTCGA
>JAZLHQ010000251.1:0-5830 GCA_045616925.1 Eubacteriales bacterium
GAAAAACAAAACAACGAAAAAAGACGGCTACGAAACGAGCCGGCTGCTCTATATCATCGAAGCGGCGCTTGAATATTTCATAGCGCTTGTGATCAGCGAATCGTACCTCGCCAAGATCACCGAATACATAGGAATGTCGGACGCCCTGACGGGCGTTCTGACCTCCTTCGTCTCGCTCGGCAGCACGTTTCAGATCCTCGCGATCTTTCTTGTCGGCAAAACGCCGGTCAAGCGCTGGATCACGCCCCTGCACCTTCTCAATCAGTCGCTCTACACGTTTTTGTACGTCGTACCGATCGTCGATCTGCCGGGAAACGCCAAGATCGTCGTCTTCACGCTCTGCCTTCTCGTCGGTCAGATCGTAGCGAACATCCTCTCGCCCGCGAAATTCAACTGGTTCATGGGACTCGTCGACGACAATAAGCGCGGTATTTTCACGGCGAACAAGGAGATCGTTTCGCTGCTCAGCGGCATGATCTTCTCGCTCTTAATGGGGCGGCTCGTCGACTATTATAAGGCAAGGGACGACCTCAAGGGCGCCTTCACCGTGATGGCGTTCACGGTCTTCGGACTGATGATCCTGCACACGCTGACGCTCGTCTTTTCAAAAGAAAAGCCGGAGGCAAAAATACCTCTCGGCGTGAAGGAAAATCTTTCCGAACTCGTAAAGGATAAACAGATTTTCAAGATCATCGGCGTTTCGGTCCTCTGGAATATCGCCAATTACGCGACGACGCCGTTCTACGGCTCCTATAAGAACAAGGAACTCGGTTTCTCGATGACCTTCATTTCGATCCTCTCGATCGGATACAGTATCGTCAGAGCGACGGTCTCGCGCCCTCTCGGCAGATACGCCGATAAGCACTCCTTCGCTTCGATGCTCAAGATCTGCTTCTCGATCGAGGCGCTCGCGCTCTTCATCAACGTCTTCACCGTTCCGTCGAACGGCAAGATCCTTTTCCCGATCTATTACGCCCTGCACGGTATTGCGCTCGGCGGCATCAACAGCGGCGCCGTCAATCTGATTTACGATTACGTCAGCCACGAGAAGCGCACGAGCGCGCTCGCGCTCAAGAGCTGCCTTGCGGGAATCGCGGGATTTCTGTCTACACTCGGTGTTTCGCGCATCGTCGCTTACATTCAGTCAAACGGCAACGAGATCTTCGGCATCAAGCTCTACGCCCAGCAGTTCACGTCCGCGCTCGGGTGCGTTCTGCAGCTCGTTATTCTCCTTTATTTGTGTCTTGTGATCGGGAAGGATTCCCGCCGGAAAGACGCCGCCGGTACGCAAGCGGCGTGACCCCGAAGCGTTTCTTGAAAAGCCGTATGTAGCTCGAGCAATCGGGAAATCCCGCCCGCATGGACGCCTCCGTCACGCTCATTCCCTCCGTGAGAAGGATACGCGAATAAGCGAGGCGCTTCGAGTCAAGGTACGTTTTCGGCGTTGTGCGCAGGTATTTCCGGAACATACGGTCAAGACTTGACTGGCTGATGAAATACTTTTCCGAGAGCGCGGAAACGGATATGCAGTTACCGGGATCCCGGTCGATCTCTTTGAGAATCTGTTTGAGTGTATCCGGCAGCATACTTTTGACGCCGCCTTTCGATCCAAGCGCACGGTGCAGGATCGCCAACAGCTCCGTGCAGAGGGAGAATTCGAGTATCGGTTCCGTGTGATCGTCCGGCAATGCAAAGAATCGTGCGCAGAGCGCGTCAAGAAGTGCGCGGTCTGTCTCTAAAGGATGCAGGAGACTGCTCCCCGATGCAAGCAGATCGGCAAAGAGAAAATCGGAGCACGGCGTGAACCAGAAGCACAGATGAATGTGCTCGGAATTCGAATTCCGGATGCAGTTGTGTACTTCATTCGGCTTTGAGATGATTACGTCATAGGGCTGCACTTTGTAAAGATTTCCTGCAACCAGGAACGAAACGTCGCCCTTGATGAGCAGATAGATCTCAAGTTCATCGTGGATGTGCGGCGGAAAACTGTGCGCAAGATACTTCTCGTCGGACTTGTGACAATAGTACCGTATACCGAAATTTCCGAATTCGGGAATGCTTATACTGCGCGTATGGATCATTTTCATCACCTCATAAGCAATAATAGCATAAATCGGTCACGATTTCAAGAAAAACTTCCGTAAAAACGGAAAAACGAACGGGGAAAATATGGAATTTTTAACGGGACTCGTTTCGGTCACGTTCAGAAAACTGACGCCGGACGAGATCATCACTCTCTCGTCGGCGTGCAAGCTCGTCGCGATCGAATGGGGCGGGGATGTGCACGTCCCCGCGGGAAACGCCGAAATCGCGTCGGCGATCGGTAAAATGAGTCGGGAAGCGAGATTTGAGATCGCCGAATACGGCTCGTATTATCGCATCGGCAAAAGCGCGCCCGCTGAGATCGCAAAAGTCGTTTCATCCGCCGATCTGCTCGGCACAAAGACAGTGCGCGTCTGGGCGTTTGACAAAAATTTCGCAAATACTACGAAAATCGAATACGAAAACGCGGTCGCGGACGCAAAACGTATATGCGAAAACTATTCCGGGCTGCTCTTCTGCCTCGAATGTCATCAGAACACGCTGACCGAAGATTACCGCGACGCGCTGAAATTCCTGTCCGACGTCGACTGCCCGAATCTCAAAATGTTCTGGCAGCCGAATCAATACAGATCGCACGCCTATAACCTCGAAGCGTGCAGGACGCTTTTGCCGTATATCCGCGCCGTACACGTCTTTTCGTGGGAAAGCGAAAACGGAAAAACGGAGCGGCTTCCGCTCGCCGCTCATGCGGATCGCTGGGCGGAATATCTGAAAATCCTCCAAAACGCGCCGGTCGACAAACTGCCGCTGATGCTCGAATTTGTACACGACGATCGACCCGAAACACTCAAAAAAGACGCAGAAATCCTGCGAGGTTGGGTAAAACAATGAAGAAAAAAGCCATTTTTCTCGGTTCCGAAAAGAAAAATCACAATGTCTACCCCGAAGATGTCGTTCTGAAACTGACGGAAAAACTTGATTTCGTTAAAAACGCCCGTACCTTCCCGAAAGATGAGCTCGAAGCAGCCGATACGCGGGACGTCGCCTATATTTTCTCGACGTGGGGGATGCCGGTTTTCACCGAAGAGGAGATCGCTGACCTGTTTCCGAGCCTCGAAGGCGTATTTTACGCGGCGGGATCGGTCAAAGCGTTTGCGGAGCCATTCCAGAGACGCGGCGTGCACGTTTTCAGCGCGTGGGCGGCGAACGCCGTCCCCGTCGTCGAGTTCACGGTCGCCGAGATCACGCTCGCGAACGTCGGATATTACAGCTCGCTCCATAAACAAGGCGGAAGCGAATGGGAAAACCGCAAAGATTTCGGCGCTTATCACGGCAATTACGGCGCGACGGTCGGGATCATCGGTGCCGGAATGATCGGAAAAGGCGTCATCAGACGCCTCAAAAACGATTTTGAAAAGACGAAGATCCTCGTTTTCGACCCGTTTCTCGACAAAAAAATCGCCGAAGAACTCGGTGTGACGCTCACCGATCTTGAAACGATATTTGCCGAGTGCGACGTCATATCGAACCACCTCGCGAATAACCGGGAGACGCTCGGGATCCTGAACGGCGATCTTTTCGAGCGGATGAAGCCCTTCGCGACCTTCATCAACACGGGGCGCGGCGCGCAGGTTAAGGAAAAGGATCTGATCCGCGCGCTCAAAGACGTGCCGACGCGGCAGGCGCTGCTCGACGTCACGTTCCCCGAGCCGCCGGACCCCGCTTCGGAATTATACCTGCTTCCGAACGTCTTTTTATCGCCCCATATCGCCGGCTCGACGGGCGACGAAGTCCACCGCATGGCAGAATATATGTACGAAGAATTTGTGCGCGTGTCGGAAGGGAAGCCCGCTTTATGGGAAGTGACCTCCGAAATGCTCAGAACGATGGCTTAACGGAGAAAACGATGAATATCGAGCCGATCATTCAAAAAATACGCGAAACACTCGAAAAGCACCGGATCGACGACGGCGCGTACGCACGCTTTCTATGGCAGGACGAAAAATCGACGCGCAAGCTCGGCGCCAACGAGTACGGCTGCGCCGACGCCGCGAACATCCTCTATTCGCTCGGATCTTTCGAAAAAGACCCTGTGATCCGTGAAAAGCTCGTCTCGCGTCTTCGGGATTTTCAGCATCCCGACGGACTTTTCGACGAGGGAACGCATCACCCCCTGCACTGCACGGCGCACTGCATCGCGGCGCTCGAGCTTTTCGACTCTCGCCCGAAATATCCGCTGACCGCGCTTATGCAATACAAAAACGTAAACGAGCTTGAAAAACTGCTTTCGGGTCTTGACTGGGTCACGGAGCCGTGGCCGGCGGCGCACGCGGGCGCGGGAATCTACGCTGCCTTCGTTCTGACGGACAACGCTCCGAAAGAATGGCAGGACGCCTATTTTGGATGGCTGACCTCGAACGCCGATCCGAAATACGGGATCGGCTTCAAGGGCGCGATCGACGCGGGAATAAGACCGATCTCGCATCATCTGAACGGCTGGTTCCACTACCTCTTCAATTTCGTCTTTGCCCGCCGCCCGATCCCGTACGCCGAAAAAGCCGTCGACACTTGTCTTGCTCTTTACGAAAACAAGACGGAACTCGTCCCGCACTTCGGAAGGCGCGTGAATTTCGCGGAGGTCGACTGGATCTACACCTTGAACCGCGCGTCGCGCGAATCGGGACACCGCGTTCCGGAAGCAAAGGCGGCGATCCGCGATTTCGCAAATGGCTATATCGATTTCCTTAAAAATATCGATACCGAGAGGGACGAGCGCTATAACGACCTGCACCTTCTGTTCGGCGCCGTCTGCGCTCTCACCGAATTGCAGCTCGCGCTGCCCGGCGAGATCGAAACCGATTATCCCTTGAAATCCGTACTCGACAGAAGACCGTTTATCTGAAAAGGAGAGAATAATTATGAACAAAGTTTACGTTGATTTTTCCAAAGAAACCGGCGCGATGAAGCCCCTGAACGGCGTCAACAACGGACCGCTCAAATGGAAAGCCGATCAGACCAAGTCCAATTTTCCCGCGTATAAGGCGGCGCGTTTCCCAATCGCCAGAACGCACGACGCCGCGTTTTTCTCGGGATACGGCGGAGAACACTCCGTCGACATCACGGGCATTTTCCCGAATTTTGACGCCGATCCTTACGATCCGAAATCCTACGATTTCGTTCTGACGGACGAATATCTTTTGCGCATCCTCGACGCGGGCACGAAGATCCTTTATCGCCTCGGGCAGAAGATCGAGCATAATATCAAGAAATACGGCACGATCCCGCCGAAGGATTTCAAAAAATGGGCGGTGATCTGCGAGCATATCATCCGCCACTACAACGAAGGATTTGCGGACGGTCATCACCTCAATATCGAATACTGGGAGATCTGGAACGAGCCGGACCTCGACCGCGACGAGTCGACCAACAAGCGTTGCTGGGGCGGCACGAAGGCACAGTTCTTCGACTTTTACGAAATCGCGGCGAAGCATCTGAAAGCGTGCTTCCCGGATCTGAAGATCGGCGGACCCGCCGTCGCCGGCTACGGTCCGTGGGCGGAGGATTTTCTCGCCGAAATGCATAAAAGAAACGTCCCGCTCGACTTTTTCTCGTGGCATCGCTACACGAACCTCGTATCAAAAATGACTACCCGTGCCGTCGAAGTGCGCGAAGCGCTCGACCGACACGGCTACGATAAGACCGAGAGTATTCTTGATGAATGGAACTACGTCCGCAACTGGGGTCCCGACTGGATCTACAGCATCGAAATGATGTGCGGGCAGAAGGG
>JAZLHQ010000252.1:0-2656 GCA_045616925.1 Eubacteriales bacterium
CAGCAAATTCAATGCCGTTGAGCTGTAGTGAATAGGATCGGTTTTCCGTCAGCTGCTGCGTAAGGTGTATGGTGCCTGTAAGCTGAGCCTGTCTAAAGTCCGGCGTGATTTCGTCGCAGCGGCCGACCTCGTTCCCGCTCCAGTCCACCAGGGTGAGAACATCGCCGGAGCCCATATAGTAAGCACATCCATTGTTGTAGATTAAGAAGTCGAAACTCATCACATCAGCGCTGATGTATAACGGAGAAAAACGCAGAGAGCTGCCGCTGTTGCCGGTGTATGGATTCTGATAATCGAAATCATCATCAGCGCCGGCAACGACGCGTTCGCGTTCGTCAAGGAGGACGAAGTACACGAGATCACGATCACCAATACGGATATGAGCGTTTCGGAAGTCGCCAAAATGCTCGAAGACGCGGGGATCATCAATCACGCGTGGGTCTTCAAGCTCTACGTGAAGTTCAAAAACGACAACGTGCTGAAGCTCAAAGAGGGAACTTACTCGATTTCCTCCGCCGCCAACTACGACAAGATCATAGCGACGATCAATCCGGGCACTCCGAGGACGACCGTGACGGTGACGATCCCCGAAGGCTATACGACGGATCAGATCATCGACCTGTTCGTCAGCAAGGGGATCGGTACGAGAGAGGGATTCGTGGAAGCGATCGAATACGGCGACTACGATTTCTGGTTCGTCAACGAACTGAAGACGAATCACGAGCGCACCTACCGCCTCGACGGCTATCTGTTCCCGGACACCTATTATTTCTACTCCGATTCTGAAGAGGAACTCGTGATCAAGCGTCTGCTCTCGAACTTCAACAAGAAGATCAAGAGCTCGTATAAAGAGCGCTGCGAGGAACTCGGAATGTCCCTTGACGAAGTCGTTACGCTTGCTTCGCTCGTCGAAGCGGAAACGAAATTCCTGCGGGATTACACGTACGTTTCCTCCGTCTTTCACAACCGTCTGAACGATCCGGCAAACTACCCGAATCTCGAAAGTGACGCGACACTCGAATACTATTTTTATATCACGGAGGGTGAGCGGCACGGACAGATCCTCAACGAGGATAAAAAAATCGAATCGCCCTATAACACGTATTATCAGAAGGGTCTGATGCCGGGAGCGATCTGCAATCCTTCGCTGAACGCGATCAAGGCGGCACTTTATCCGGAGAATCCTCCGGTCGCCGATGCGGATCCCGAGGATGAAAATCCCAAGAGACGCGTCTGCTACTATTTCGTCTATTACAAAAACGGCGTGACGCTTTACGCGCAGACGTATAAAGAGCATCTTGCCAACATCGACAAGATCGCGAAGGACGAAGCGGAAGAGAAAGATAAGTAAAGAGGGAATTATCTGCCGGATTTCCCGCCATTTTGTAAAAATGGCAGAGAAATTGACGAAAAAAGTTCATAAAAGTCCTTTACAATTAAAGGAGTTTATGATATAATAACCGTGTTTGAAATTTTAATGGAGGTAATATCATGGCAATCGAAAGAAAGAAAATTTCCATGGATGGCAACACCGCCGCCGCGCACGTATCATACGCGTTCACGGAAGTTGCCGCAATCTATCCGATTACGCCTTCTTCGCCTATGGCAGAGGTCACCGATACCTGGTCTGCTACCGATAAGAACATTTTCGGTAAGCCCGCCAGAAACATCTTCGGCGACACCGTCAAGGTGATGGAGATGCAGTCCGAGGCAGGCGCCGCAGGTGCGGTGCACGGCTCTCTCGCTGCAGGCGCACTGACAACGACTTATACCGCATCTCAGGGTCTTCTCCTGATGATCCCGAATATGTATAAGATCGCGGGCGAACTGCTCCCCTGCGTCATTCACGTTTCCGCACGCTGCGTTGCGTCTCACGCACTGAACATCTTCGGAGATCACTCCGACGTGTACGCGTGCCGTCAGACCGGTTTCGCAATGCTTTGCGAAGCAAACCAGCAGGAGATCATGGACCTCGGCGCAGTTGCACACCTCGCAACGATCAAGGGCCGCGTTCCGGTTCTCAACTTCTTCGACGGCTTCCGCACCTCTCACGAGATCCAGAAGATCGAAGCATGGGACTACAAGGATCTTGCCGACATGGTCGATCTCGACGCAGTCGCCGCATTCCGTTCCCGTTCCATCAACCCCGAGCATCCCGTTCTGCGCGGTTCTGCTGAAAACGGAGACATCTTCTTCCAGCACCGCGAGTCCTGCAACCCTTATTACGACGCGTTCCCCGGCATCGTCCAGGAATACATGGATAAGGTCAACGAAAAGCTCGGAACCGACTACAAGTTCTTCAACTACTACGGCGCTCCCGACGCTGAGAAGGTCATCATCGCCATGGGTTCCGTCTGTGACGTCGCAGAGGAAGTCATCGACTACCTGCTCGCAAAGGGCGAAAAAGTCGGTCTCGTCAAAGTACACCTTTACAGACCGTTCGTTCCCGCAAAACTGATCGAAGCTCTGCCTAAGACCGTGAAGAAGATCGCGGTTCTCGACAGAACGAAGGAACCCGGCGCGCTCGGCGAGCCGCTTTACCTCGACGTCGTGACCGCTCTCGCACAGGCAGGCGTCAACGCGAAGATCGTCGGCGGCCGTTACGGCCTCGGCTCCAAGGACACGACTCCCGCGTCCATCTTCGCGGTTTACGACA
>JAZLHQ010000253.1:0-2400 GCA_045616925.1 Eubacteriales bacterium
GCGCCGCAGGTCGGCGCCGTGACGATCTTTTCGCCGCACGCGTTCTGCTCGCCGACGGCGAACGCGTAAGCGGAAATGAGGCGGTTTTCGCGCGTGACGGCGGTCTCGTCCGGATGCTCGAGGTCGAGAAGGTATTTCGCCTTTTTCTGCACTTCCAGTCCGCCGGGCAGGATGCCTTCGGAGCGAAGACCCGTGTTGATCGCGTTCTTCATCGCGCTCCAGACCTTCAGAAGATATTCGTGGAAATCGGGCGCCTCAAAGCGATAGACGTATTCCCAAAGGCGGATGCGCTTTTCTTCGCAGTAAGCGGCAATTTCGGTAAACGTGCGATGCGGGTAGATCGAGGGCTCGCTTTCGACCTCTTCGCCCTCGAAGCGGATCGCGCCGCCGCCGATGCTGTAAACGAAGGTGCGGGCGATCTCTTTCCCTCCCTTATAAGCGATCATTTCCATCGTGTTCGGGTGCTTGAGATCCTCGCGGCGGTAGTCCCATTCGATCCGGCATTCGTTCGGTGCGAAGGTTTTCACGAGAACTCTGTCCGTACCGTGACCCTTGCCCGTCTTTGCGAGAGAGCCGAAAAGCGTCACCTTGAAGCTGTCCGCCTGCGGATTGCGCGATTTGAAAACGTTCGCCGCTTTTTCGGGACCCATCGTGTGCGAGCTGGAGGGGCCGCTTCCGATCTTGTAAAGTGCCGTCAGCGAGGGCATTCCGCCCTCGAAGCGGTCGTTGTTTTCCTTATTCTTTTCGGGAGGCGCCAGAAGCTCGTCCACAGAAACGCCGAGCAGGCGCGAGAGCAGAACGAGATTGTCCATCGAGGGAGACGCCATGCCGCACTCCCATTTGGAGATTGCGCGGTTCGTGACGCCGATCTTCTCGGCGAGCTGTTTTTGTGAAAGTCCCGCGCTTTTGCGCAGATCCATCAGTCTTTCGGGAAAGTATTCGTTTACGGCTGCCATCGTTTTTCCGTCCTTTTCGTAGTATTTTGGTACTATATTTCTATTTTACCCCATTTTGGGCGAATTGTAAAGACCCTATTTGCAGATTTTTGTCAACTGCCGGTAGATTTTTGTAAAAAAAACAAATCGTGCGGTTTTTCATGAAATACCTTGCATTTTCGGGGTCCGCATGGTATAATAAAGATACGGTACAACCGAATCAATTTTTTGGAGGATCACAATATGGATTGGGATCAAATTTGGCAATCAATCACACAGTGGGTCATGAACACCGGAATCAAAATTCTGATTTCCGTCGTTTTACTGATCGTAGCGTTCAAGCTGATCGACCTCCTTTCGAAGAAGATCGAAGATAAGAACGATAAGAAGGGCAAGATCGACAAGACGCTCGTCAGAACGCTCTCGTACGTCGCGCGCATCGTACTGAAATGCGTCGTGGTCGTCTGCATCATCGGCTACCTCGGCATTGACACGAGCGCGATCACCGCGCTGATCGCCTCCTTCGGCGTCTGCGTGGGTCTTGCGGTCAACGGTGCGCTCGGCAACATCGCCGGCGGCGTTCTGATCCTCATCACCCGCCCCTTCCGCGTTGACGACTTCATCGAGGTCGCCGGCACCACCGGTACGGTCGAGGAGATCCGCCTCTGCCACACCAAGATCGTCACCCTCGACAACAAGGTCGTCTACGTTCCGAACGGCGCCGCTTCCGGCTCCAACGTCGTGAACTACTCCGAGAAGGAGCTCCGCCGCGTCGATCTCGAATTCGAGATTTCCGAGGAAGAGGACTTCGAGGTCGCCAAGAAGATCCTGAACGATATCATCGACAACCACGAAAAGGTACTGAAGGATCCGGGCAACACCGTCCGCGTCGTCGGCTCCACCGACAACGGTATCGTGATCTGCTGCCGTGCGTGGTGCAAGAACGCCGACTACTGGGACGTCTTCTTCGACGTCCGCGAGCAGGCGAAGAAGGGCTTCGACGAAGCGAAGATCGAGTTCCCGTACGAACAGATGGACGTCCGCGTCATCGACAAGCGCGACAGAGAAGCAAGATAATCCGCACTCCTTTCAGAATGCCGGAAGCGATTCCGGCATTCTTTTTTTGCGAAAAAAACGATATCGCTTGAAATCCGGACGGTTTCATAGTATAATGGGAAAAGAATGAAAAACGCGTTTTCCGGGGAGGAACGATTATGCCGAAGCAGAAAAGCAAAAGAAGAGCGGTTCACCTTTTTTCACTGCTGCTCGCCGTTCTGACGCTTGCCGGAACGGTGCTTCCGGTTTCCGCAGCGAACGAGGTCATCACCGAAACGAAAATGCTTCACGCCTCCGATTTCAAGGCGCCGAGAGAGCTTGCCGTGGAGGATACCGGCGGGAACGGGATCTCGATCTCGAGTGCAATCAAGTGGTCGGGGGAAAAGACCTATAAATACACGCTCTCCGG